>JADJJE010000009.1 GCA_016706685.1 Sandaracinaceae bacterium
ATGCGGGGTCGAGTCCATCGTCGATCCGAGGCGAAATCAGGCCGAAGAGCCCACCGTACTGGAACTCGGGCAGTGGTTTTTTTTTAGCACCCCACGAGCATCGGCCGGTGGATCTGATCCGGGTGGATGGGGTTGCAAAGACATAGCACAGGCTCGCCCCGGGCGGCGTACAGAAACCGGGAGGTGGCGCTGGGGCTCCCTTGCGTCCAGCCGCGACGCCTGGGAGCGGGCCGCCTCGACCGGGACCCGCGCCCCTTGCGATCCTTCGGTGATGGACCTTGTCACGTGCGGCCCGCATCCAAGCGATGCAAGCGGTTTCGGTCCCAGAGCAGTTGCTCCCCGCGCGATCCAGCGTTCGTTGAGCGAGGCCGGGAAAGCGCAAGCGCACCGCGTCTCGCTGGCTCGTGGACGTCGCCAGGGCGGAAACCACCTCGGCGATGCTGTAACGGACGGTGCCAGAAGAAACCAAGCCCTCGGGAATCGCGTCGGGTTCTGGCCCGCAGGACTGCCAGGTCCGCGGCGAACTCCTCCAACACCTGGCGGTAAGACCCTTGATCCGTTACCGGGATCAAAGGGTGCGGACCATCGCGCGCACGATCCATCTGCAAAACCACAGCTCACGTCGTCGGTCGCGCTGCTTATCGCTTCGAACGCAGCTTTGCCTCGAGGGGCACCCGAACGACTCGAGCAACCCGGCGCGTGGGTGTGACGGGACGCATCCGCAGGGTGCTGGAGGACGTCGATGAGCGCGTCGGTCCAGAATTGCCGAGTGGGGCTCTCGGCAGAGGGAGGTGTCTTCATGCGGCGCCGCGTTGGGACCGGCGGGCGAGGCCCGGCACAGGCGAAGGCCTGTGACTGGGAAGCCAGGAGCCTGGCGCGACACGCGCCCGGCCCACAAGCGTGGCATCCGTCATCAGGAGACTTTGCGGCCTGACTGTTCCTTGCAATTCTGGAGTCACACTCGAGTACAAGGATGATTGCCCGCCGTGCGAGCGCTATCCTGGCGGAACTCCTGGGTTCCACCCCCGCTGTCGCCCTGCTCGGCCCGCGCCAGGTGGGGAAGACCACGCTCGCGCTGGCTATCGCGGAGCAGCGACCTTCAGGATATCTGGGATCTCGAGTCCCGCGGCCGACCGCGCCAGAGATGGCGGACCGCGCGACCCCCCCCTCGCGCAGTGGACCAGCTGGTGATCCTGGACGAGGTGCATCCCCAACCAGGGCTGTTCCAGGAGCTGCGCGGGCTGATCGATCAGGGCCGCCGCCGGGGTACCCCACCGGACGCTTTCATTGCTCCGAGGTCTGCGTCCATGGACCTCCTGCGGCAGTCGGGGAAAACACTCGCGGGGCGTATCAACTACCTTGAGCTGGGCCCCCTCAGATGGGCTGGAAGGTGCGTGCCCCGTGACCAATCGAGCGGCTGTGGGTGCGCGCGGGGCTTTCCGAGGCTTTCTGACCGCAGCAGCGACGCACGCAGCGCCCGGTGTGGCTTTGACTTCATCCGCACTTACCTCAGGCGCGACGTGCCCAATGCTGGGACCGCGCATCGCCGCGGAGACCCTGCGCCGCTTCTGGACGATACTTTGGCACCACCAAGGAGCCCTGCTGCGTGCGTCGGCGTTCGCTCCGGTCGCTGGGCGTGGATGTAAAGACCGTGGCGTCATGCCCGGTCCTCTTGGTGGACCTGCTGCCCCGGTGCGCCGCCTCGAAACCGTGGCACGCGAACGATAAGGCAAGCGCCTGGTGAAATCGCCCAAGATCTACGTCGGGGACAGCGGGCTGGCTGCATGCGCTTCTCGGGCTCTCCGCGGCGGAGGAGGTGCTCGGGCACCCAGTGGCCAGCGCCAGCACGGGAGGGCTTCAATGATCGAGACTGGGATCGCCACCGCGGCCCCGACGGGACTCGCCCGCACTTCACCACTGCACGGCGGCGGGGGCCGAGATCGACCGGCTCCTGGAGCACCTTGGCCGGCGGCGCGACGTGGGACAACCTTCGAGGTGAAGCGCGGCCTCGCCCCCAGCCCGACCAAGGGGTTCCGCCGAGCGTGCGCGGTCTTTGCGCCCAGACGGAGGATCGTGGTCTATCCGGGCCGAGGCGCTTCCCGCTCGAAGCCAGGAACATCGGTGATGCCGGTGTGAAGAGCGGCCCGAAGCCGCAAGCGAGGAATGGGCTGGTTCGTGCTCTTCGGGGTGCTGCCAATTCGTGTCCGTCCACAGGGATAGCGCGATGCGTACCCTCATGATCGGCGACGTCCACGGCTGCTGGACGACTGCGTGCCCTGCTGGTGCGCTGTTCGTTCGATGGAGCGCGTCCGACCGTCTGGTCCTGCTGGGTGACCTGCTGGACCGCAGGGCTGATATCCTGTCGGCTGTGCGGTTCGCGCGAGCTGGGGGGCGGAGTCGGAGCAGGGCAACCACGAGGGGACGCACCTGCGCTTTCGTTCGCACTTTTCGGCTGAAGCGCGAGGCGGACCGGGCTATCGCCACCCCATGCGTCCGTTGAAGCCCGGCGCATGCGGCAGCACGAGGCGCTGTCCGACGAGGACTGGCGCTGGCTCGAGACGCTGCCGCACGTGCTGCCGCTCACGGGGGGGCTTCTGGCCGCGCACGATCGGGGCTCTTGCCCGGCAGGCGCTCGCCGACCAACCGCGGCGCGCCGATAGTGCGCCTGCGCTACCTGGACGACGGCGCGTGCTCTCAGCTCGAGCAGCAGGAGCGCCGCGCCTCGCCGAGCCCCTTCTGGATCGACACCTACGATGGGCCGGTGTCCACGGTGGCGCACGGCCACGCGGTGCTCGGCCTGACAGATCCCGTCCACGCAGCGGCCCTCGGGTGGAGGGCTTCAGCTCGGGCGCAGGCTGCGTGTTCGGCGGTGCCGGCGGCGCTCGTGCTCGACGACGCGCGACCCGGCGAGCGCACGTTCGTGGAAGTGGACGCGCTGCGCCGGTGTGCTCCGATGCGGGTGGGTCCCGAGGCGTCGGGCTGGGCCTGAGCTCGGCCGCTACTCGCCGATGGTCGAGCGCAGCGCGCCGTCCGCCGCGCCGAGCACCCGCAGCTGGGTATGGCTGCACCACAGAACGCGTCCTCGGTGACGACGAACCCGCTGTGCCGGTCGGCCGACCTCCTGCTTGAAGACGCGCCGGCCGTCAGTGACGTCGAACGCGGCGATCCACTCCCAATGGTCGACTCAATGGCGTAGGCACCGCCAGCGTGGTGCCCGCGAGCGCGGCCGACCCCGAGCTGCCCTGCTCGGCGTCGAGCGGGTTGGCGACCGGCGTCGAGCGACCAGACCCGCGACCGCGCTCGAGGTGGAAACGGCTTGGGCACGTAGCGCCCGGGCACGCACGCCGGACCCAGCCAGCGCGCCGTGCTTCCAGATGCGGTGGGCCACCATGCCGTCGAGGTTGCTCGGGATCTTGCTGCGACACCCGTCCGGCACGGTGTAGTTGGCGCTGCCCATCACGCGCCCAGCCGCAGCGGTAGGCCTCCACGCCGAGCGGGGCGCCGTAGTCGTCGCGGTCGGGTCCTCGCCGCTCATCGAGCGCGCCAGCACGGGGTGCACGCCGCGGCCGGGGCTCCGGACTGCCGACCCGTGGTGAGGTCCAGCAGGAGCTGGCGCTGGTCGGCGGTGGCCACGTGCAGCTCGCCTTCGCGGGTGGTGCACACCGCGAGCACGGTGTCGGCCAGCGCGCTGGTCCACTGCTCGGCGCCGCTCACGAGGTCATAGGCGTGCAGCTGCCCGAGCCGCGTGGTGACCACCAGCCGCTTTCACGCTGGTGCCGGCGACCGCTCAGCAACTCGGCGGCCGGCAGTCCGGCGTTGCGCACGCGCTCGGCGCCAGTGCGCGCGTCGAACACGGCCAAAGCGGGGCCTGCTCTTGCGACACCGGCGACCAGCTCGCTCGCGCCGTCGCCGTCGAGGTCCACCGCGAAGAAGGCGCTTCACTGCGCATGCGCAGCGGCGGCGCGGGGGGCGGCGTCGGTGGCTCCCACCTCGGCGGGCTCGGGCGCCTCGGCCACGTGGGGGGCGCGACGGCCGGGGCCACGCTCACCACCGGGGCGGGTGCAGACTCCACCCTGAGCATCGTGGTGACCGCGGCGACACCGCCGGCGGCCGCGAGCACGCCCACTCCGATGAGGGGGCAGCAGCCAGCCCGCGCTCCCGTGGTGGCCGCAGCGTGGCGGGCGGCGCCGTCTTCAAGATCGAGACGGTCTGGCAGTAGCCACAGGTGGCGCGGTCCGCTCCGGGCTCGACCGGGACGTGGGCGCCGCACTTCGAGGGCAGGTGGTGGTGGCAGGCGAGCCATGGCGGCCCGAGCATAGCGCGCCGGGCGGGGGCTTCGACCGTGCTCGGTGGTCCAGTGTGTATGCTGCGTCGACCGACGCGTGCTCTGGCGCCGCTCGGCGAAAAATCACGGGTGTCCAACTCGCGGCGCGTCGTTCGACGAAGGGAGGAGCCGCCAATTACGCCCTCCACACACTAGAACCGAAGGACCGAGCCATGACCACGCAGAAGTACCTCCTCATCTTACCGCACCCCTTCACCGCTGGCCCAGGGGAGCCGCCCTCGCCCGACCAGATGCAGGCCATGCTCGCGGCGTGGTCCGGCTGGAAGGAGAAGTTCAAGGAGCAGGTGGTGGACGTGGGCGACGGCCTCAGCCGGGTGGCAAGCAGCTCGCCGGGGGCGTCGTCATCGATGGGGCTTCATCGAATCGAAGGAGGTCGTGGTAGGCTTCTCCATCATCGCCGCCGCTAGCTACGAGCAGGCCATCGAGGTCGCGCGGGCGTGTCCCATGGTGCACATGCCAGGCTACAATATCCGGATCCGCGAGCTGGCGGCTTCTCGGCACCCGCGTGAGCGCTGGGCCGAGGGGCTGGGTTCGCCACTACTTCCGTCACGAGTCGGGCCGGCTTGCGTGGCGGCGCTCGCGCGCAAGTTTCGCCTGCTGCACCTCGAAGACGCCGAAGACGCGGTCAGAGGCGCTGATGGTGGCGCTCCACGGGCGTGGTCGATGAAGGGTATCCCCGATGGGCCCCGGCGTGGCTGTACCGCGGCGCCTTCCAACACGCTCGCCGATCGGGTGCGCAACGGCGCCTCGCGCGTGCGCTGGTCCGTCGGGGCGGCCAGGCCGGCCCCGACGTGGAGCCACGGAGACCGCGCTGCCCACGGAGCTGCCCGACGACCAGCTCCGCGTGCTCTTCGTATGCTGCGACCCCTCGCTGCCGGGGGAGTCGCAGCTGGTGCTGGCGCTGAAGGTGCTCTGCGGGTTCCGCGTGGACGAGATCGCTGGTGCGGCTCTTCACGAGCGAGGCCAACGTCTACAAGCGGCTGTCACGTGCCCGCGACGCGCTCGCCGCCCGCGGGATCGACCTCGACACCCCGCCCGACGTCGCCGCGCCCTCGGGACAGTCCAGGCCGTCTTGTACCTGCTCTTCAACGAGGGCTACAGCGCGTCCCGCCGCGGCGACGCGCTGCTGCGCGGGAGCTGTGCGGAGGCCCTACGTCTCGGGTACCTGCTGCTGGCGCACGAGGCCTGCTGACGTGCCGTCTTCGCGGGCCCTGGTGGCGCTGTTCCACCTCCACACGGCGCGCTTCGCCACGCGCGTGGACGCCACCGGTGAGATCCTCACCATGGCCGAGCAGGACCGTGGGTGCCGGGACCAGAGGCACGTGCATCAAGGGCTGCGCCTCCTCGCCACCTGCACCGACGCGGCCACCACGAGCCGCTACCACGTCGGGCCGCCATCGCCGCAGAGCACGTGCTCGCGCCGTCGTTCGCGGCGACACGCTTCGACGAGATCGCCGAGCTGTACGGACTGCTCGACCGCGTCGCGCCTTCGCCGCTCAACGCGCTCAACCGCGCCGTGGCGCTGGCCGAGGCGCACGGCCCACAGGCTGGTCTCGATGCGCTGCGCGACGTGCGGCTCCCCCCGGGACTCGCCGGCTACTACCTGTGGGACGCGGTGGTGGGGGACCTCTTCCGGCGCGCTGGACACATCCAGCAGGCGCGCAGCTACCTCGAGCGCGCGGCCGAGAACGCGCCGAGCCACGCCGAGCGGGGCGCTCCTGCAGCGCCGCCTCGAGACTGGGGTTGAGCCTCGCGCTCACCGCTGGCAGACGAGCAACCCAACGCGAAGCTCCCTGGATGGCATCACACCGTCGCGCTCGCCCGCTCCTTACCGCCGGCTTGATGGACGGAATGCGTGAGGCCGGCCCCGTCAGGTTACCGGGCCGGCCTTGCTACACATGTTCGACGGTGACTTGCGCGGCAGTTTATGGACAGCCGTAGGTGTCGTGTGAGTACCCGGTGCTGCCTCGCGGCACGAGCGGACGGCCACCCTGTGCGCCCACGCTCATCCATACGGTAGCGTTGATGGCGCGGAAAACGCTGTCGTGGGTGGTCAGTCGACTCACGCGGAACAGCTGCTCACCACTGGACACCCGCGCGCTGACCCAGAACGTGTTGCCATCCGCTGCGATGTCCAGGGTGCGGTGGCTCACGAAGCCACCCGCTGGGGCGTTGACGGTGAGCGCCCGAGGGTTTGCGCACGTGGTTCGAGCGCCGCCCCCTCAAACATGTGAGGGTGGGGGTGAGGTGGTGGAACCGTGGGAGATTGTCGCTTCCCGTGTACCCAAGCCGGAAGTTCCGCTGGCGTCTCGTACCAAGCTCGGGTTGCTGCCCGCGCCCACTGCGGCGTTGCTCGTGACGGTGGTTCCGCTCAGGAGTGCGACATGGGACTTGCGGGGTGGTCCCCTGCACCCACGTGATCACGAAGTTGGTGCCGCCCGCAGGGCAACGTCCATGCCGGTTCTGGCCGATGCTGGGTCCCGGGCAGCGTCGTTCCGCTCGTGGCCGTGTTGTTTCCGAGGGCCACCATGACGGCGGTTCGCACCACGGCGCCGGACGCGTAGATCACCATCCCAGCTGCCGTGCTGTTGTTGGCGACCCGCGAGACGCCATTGGCGCTCGTGTCCGCGACCAGACGTGAATGGGTGACGGTCGGGTTGCCGCTCCCATCCAGCCCCAGCAGCCGGTGCTGAACACCAGTGCCGTTGATGGTGCTCGCGACTCCCACTGTGTGTCCGAGAGACGGTCGATGTCGACGGGAGACGACGTTCGATGCTTCGAGCGTGACAAAGGCATCGGGCGTCCCGTGAACCTCACCTGCGGTGTCCACGCGGTAAGCCTCGGTGGTGGCCGCCACGCGTCCGGAACAGCTACATACCCTGCCGCGATGTTCGCGAGCTTGGCGTCATTGCCCAGCACCAACGTCGGGCCGGCGTGGTCCGCGCGATCATGCTCTTCATCGACCACCGTGTCGCAGTCCTCGTCGATGCTGTTGCAGGTCTCGGCGGGGGAGGCGTGCAAACAGCAGGACCGGGAGAAGGCATGCTGCCGTGCAGGAGCCGGTCCCTGTGGTGCCGCAGGTGGTGGTGCAGGGCTGAGCGCTGCCCCGAATGCACGCGAAGCCCTCGTCGGGGACGCCGCTGCAGTTGTTGTCCAACGCGTCACACGACTCGGCGTTACCCGTCCAGCAGGTGTTGCACGCGTCGTTGCAGTCGTCGCTGTTGTTCACGTATCCCGAGGGTGCCGTGCGCGCCATCATCGACATGGCGGGGTTGCCGCGCGAGTCCATGTCCGCGTCACGATAGAACGTGGTCAGAACGCCCTCATCCACGCCACCGACGCAGTTGTTGTCGAGACCGTCGCCAGACCTCGGGGGTTGCCCGTCCAGCAGAGGTTGCACAGTCGTTGCAGTCGTTCGTGTTGGTCACGTAGCCCAGCGGCGCGGAGCACGCGGTCATCGACATGTTGGGGTTGCCGCGGGAGTCCGAGTCGGCGTCCTGGTAGTAGGTCGTCGCGACGCCTTCGTCCACCGAGGCGTCGCAGTCGTTGTTGTTGCCGTCGCACACCTCGGTCCCGCCTGCGGCCATCATCACGTTAGGGTCGCCGAAGGTGTCGTTGTCGGCGTCCAGCCAGAAGCTGGTGCGGACACCGTTGTCGATGGTGCCATCGCAGTCGTCATCCAGGTTGTTGCAGGTCTCCGTGGTCTCCGTGACGCCACCCGTGCACACCAACTCGGTGCCTACGCACGCCATGGCGCCCATGGAGCACTCGCCTCGTCGGTTCCACAGGCCCCCCGCCCCCGCCACGTTGTCGTCGGTGCCATCGCAGTCGTCGTCCATGCCGTTGCAGGTCTCCGTGCGCGGCCCCACGGCCCCATCGCACTCACCGAACGTCATGTCGCTTCCGCACGTCTGCGTACCGGAGTGCAGGCACCCACATCCGTGCCGCAAGGCCGTGTCGACTTAACGGTGGTGCAATGGTCCCCACGCCGAAGTCCTGCATGGTGGCGTCCGGGGTGGAGCCATCGGGGCCGGCGTCGGCTGGGCTGGGATCGTCGCCGCATCCCCCCACGAACGCGCCCAGAGCCAAGAGCGTCGCAGCGCTACCAAGTCGAAACGTCATCTTATTCCTCCTCCTCGGGTTTGGTCTGCGACATGGGAAACGTCGCGGTGCCTACAGCTAACATGATTGTTCGACATGGGGTACTCAGTTTCCACCCGCCATAGCGACTCGGTGCAGCGCGCCCAATCAGACAGAAGGATGGCCGGCCCGGAGAGGTGTGGTTCGCCGAGGCCGCGGATGAACGGAGCCGCGAAGCATCACCCCCGTGGCGCGAAGGGCTCTGCCACTGGCAGACGGACAGCCGACCGCTAAGCTTACCGCTTGGGACTCCACCGTCGCGCGCGCCCGCTCCTCACCGCCAGCCTGGGCGTCGCCAGCATCACCATCACCGCGTGTGGCGGTGGCGCCACCACGGGCAACCTCATGGCTCCGCCCCGCGCCCGGCACGCAGGTGCACACCGGCAGCGGCTACGACGACTGCGCCGACGAGCGCCCTCCCGGCTATGCCGTGCTGCGCCCCACCGGAGACGCCCGGCTACGACTACTGCGAGCCGTGGACCCCGGCCCCACCGACGGTGGCCAAGATGGGGCTGTGGACGATGGCCGGTGTGGACGGCGGCGCCGACCCCGGGCTGCGCTTTGGCGGGCGTCAGCAGCGCCTGCGGCCACGCTACCGGCACCCTGCAGGCAGGCCCGCCACCAGGCCAGGAAAAAGCGCCTTCCGAAACGGCTCGCCCAAGAATTGGTGCCTGCGCGTTGGTGGCCCGCGCCGCCGTGGCTTGCTTCGGACTGCACGCGAGCGCGGCGGTGGAGGCTCCCCGTCCTCGAGCGCTGATCCACCAGGCTGCAGGGCGCGAAGAGGCCGTAATAGACGTTGGGCCGGGACGGACCACTTGTCCTCGAGCATGGGCCAGTGGAGGCTGCGGTACTTTCCGCCCGACAACACGCTGTGAGGGCTTGGGGTCACCGTCCTCGAGCCAGGTGTGCACCGCGGCGATGGTGGACTCGGCGAGCTTCCTGGGCACCGACGACATGGCCATGACGCCATCGAAGTAGGTGAGGTCGGCACCCTTGGCCCAGGCGGTCCAGACGGGCACGCGAGCTCGCACGCCTCGATCAGCGAGGCGGGACCGCGCGTCTGGGCACGGGCACGCTCCCGAGCAGCGCCCGCAGAGGTCTCGATGAGTGGTTGGGTGGGGCAGCTCGAAGCGACGCTGCGTGCGGGCGTCCACGTACGCCCACGGGGCTGCGCGCGGTGGGAAGGCGTCCTGGTGGTGTTCGTTGAAACAGCGCTGTACCGTGAGCAAGAACAGCGCATCCGGCGGGACAGCGCCGGTCGACCACCGTCACCGCGTGACGTCACCCACGGTGGGGCCTCGCTCGATGCGCTGGGGACAGTCGACGCTTCCACGCTGCGGCCGAGAAGCGCAGCACGACGCGCTGGTCGGCTCGCGGTGGCGACCTCGCCCGAGGAACCGGCCGTCATGTCCGTGGCGGCCTCCGCACTCGAGGAGCGTGAGGACGTGGTCCGCCGGATCCAGCCGAGGACGACCAGGTGTTGGGTGGGACCTCCATCACGCAGAGCCTACACGGCGCGCACCGGGGAGCGGGGGCCGACCCGCCTTAAGGCGTGTGTGGTACGTTCCAACCATGGCTGCTCCCGCCAGAAAACGCGCCACCTACGAGGATGTGCTCCGGGCGCCAGAGAACATGGTCGCCTCAGCTGGTGGACGGGCAGCTGGACCTCCAGCGCCGCGGGCCGTGCACGCCCGCTGCGCCTCGCCGCCCGGGCCCCGATCCCTTTGGGCTGGGGCGACGGAGGGGGCCCCTGGAGGCTGGGTCATCCGCCCGATCCACTTCGGCGAGCACTGCCCCGACCCCCGCTGGCGCCGAGGCGCAGCCCAGCTCGTCCTGGGAGCTCGCCCCCGACTGGCCCTCGCCCTCCACTCCGCTTCGCCGCTGGGCGCGACGGCACGCCTGGCTGGGGCCCGCGAGAAGACCGGGCTGGAGCCGGGGCCGGGTCGTCATGCGCGAGGCGCCCTTCGAGATGCCGCCTGTGGTCCTGCCAGCGGCTAGCAGCGTGTTGGTACCTACGCACCCACCCATGGACGGCTGGCGCCGGGGTCGCACCCCCCGCGCCCTGCCGCCCCTCGGCTCCAAGGAGCAAACGAAAGCTGCCCGCGTCGTCTTCTTCGCATTCACGGACAAGTCGCGCCCGACTGGAGTGAGTGGTGCTCCCAGGAGGCGCCCTCGGCACAGCCGGCTTCGACCGCGTGAAGAAACTCCCCTCTGCCGAACAGAGCTGTCGGTCCCGGCGCTCCACGAACACCTGGCTGGTTGGACCCTGGCAAACCCGGGCGCGGCCGCAGGCGGCAGCGGTGCTGGGCTGAGCTGGTCGGACGCGCTGGGGGAGCATGACGGCACGACGACCTGACAGGAGCTGGCCTGGCAGACTTGGACACTGAAGCAGGTGTTGCACGTTCCGCCACCGGTGCCGCAGGCGGCAGTGGTGTTTCCTGCCTGGCACACGTTGTTCTGGCAACAGCCGGTCGGGCACGTCGCTGCGTTGCACAGAAAGCCCGCGTCGCCGGTCTGGACGCGGCAGCCGTTCGGGCTGCCGGAGGACCCTCCGGCCTCGGCCTGGCAGGCGCCGGGTTTTCGGGTGCGAACGGAGCGCTCGCCGCCGACCTTACAGGGAGCAGGCAGCGCGCGTCATGAAGACCTCGATGCCTGGCGCCCGGGGGCCACTGGCGGCAGCCCGTGCGCCGAAGAACCGAGTCGACGACATCTTTCCCAGCTTGGTCCGGGGCCGCAGGCCTGCCCAGGCGCCGCCGAACGGGGGGATTGAAGGCCGGGTAGGTCTTCATGCGCACAGCGCCAATTATTGCTCGTGCAGGGACCTTTCGAGGTCGCACCGGCCGCGACGTTGGCAGGGGGACCGGAGGTGCGGGATCTTGCGGCGGAGCGCCTAAGAGCTCGACCTGCCGCCTGGGTGGCGCGACAAGACTCCGTGAACGCGTCCAGCGGGAACAGAGCGCACGACGCACGCGGCGGCACTCCAGCTGGCCCAGCTTGCGCAGCTGCGCGCGCGGCGCTTGAAGGTTCGCACACAGCGCCATCCGGCCACACGTTGGCAGGCCGTGGCGTCGCGGTCCGTGCGGATGGGCACCTGCTCCGCCTCGCGCCCCAGGCCGCTCGAGCACCGCGCGTAGTCGCCTCGCATCAGCGCGATGCGTGCCTCGGTGAGCCGCACGGAGGTATGCACCACGAGCACCTCCGACTCGCGCGGGACGGGCGCGAGCCAGGCCTCGGCGTCGGCCAGGTTGCCCGCGTCGCAGGCCCGGTTGGCGAGGGCCGTGCGCTGCACCGTGCGCAGCACCGGGTCGGTCAGCGTCTCGAGCGCGGTCTCGTCCACGGCGCGCGCGTGCCGGAACTCCTTCTTGGTCATGTACATCGTGCGCAAGATGCCGGCGGTCCAGAACAGCTCGATCTCGGCGTCGAAGCCACCGCCACCCAGCACCTTGGCCTCGGCCGCGCGGAAGAGGCTGTCCACCTCGCCGAGGCGCGCCACGTTCGTGGCCTGCTTCGCCAGGCCTAGCAGGTGCGTGGGCGGGAAGTTGTAGGGGTGCATGTCGCTCATCTGCTCGCGGAGCAGCGCGAAGCGCCTCGGCTTCGGTGGCCAACGGCTTCGGCGCGAGCGCCCGCTTCCCGGGCGCAGGTCTCGGGGCGCTCGTCACGGGGCTTCAGCTCGTGCGTGGCGCGGCAGTAGGTGCAGGTGTGGTGTCCACCGCTGGGCGCTGTCTCGAACGGCGCCCCGCAGTTCAGGCACACCAGGAGGCGGAGCGAGTGGCTGGTGGCGCTGACGGTGGACATGCGGCGGACGGTATCAGACCCCATCGGGAGGTGGCGCTCGATCCCGAGCGGCGCTCCGGCGTCGGCGCGTGTGCCGCCGGGTGTGAGGACCACCACCTGCTGCGGGCCGCTCCACGCGACGCTCTCGCGCTCGCGGGCCGCGTCGTCGCTGCGGTAGAGCGACAGCCGGTAGCGACCGGGTGGCACGTACACCCGCCCGCTCGGCTCGATCGCGAACGCGGGCGTGTCCACGAGGCGCTCGCGGCTCGCGATGCGCCCGCTGGGCACCGTGCAGCGCGCCGTCTCGGGGGCAGCCAGCGCCCGTGGTGCAGCTCGCTCGGCTGCGCGTCGAGCAGCGCCCACCTGCTAGGACGTGACGGTGACGCGCGGGCAGGCCGTACCCCACCACCAGCCCCTGCTTGCCGAGGGCCTTGTACCGGTAGCCGCGAGGATCGTGGGGGTCCAGCACGCCCGACTCCAGCAGCACGCTCAGGTGGCGCCCGTCGGAGCCACACCTCGGGGCCCACGCTCGGGAGGTAGGTGGCCTGTGGGCTCGGACGAGATCGGCCTACGCACGATGTTCGAGGTCAAGACGAGGTCCCGCTGCGCGAGTGGCGAGATGGAAGGGGTTACTGGAGGAAGCTGAGCATCCCGCCGGCCTCGCCGAGATCGCTCTTGGCGCTCTCGACGCGCGCGCGGACGCTCGGGTTGATGGGCTGGCCCTGGATGCAGGTGTGGAAGCGGATGAGCAGCATGGTCAGGCTGATGGGCTCGAGCACCGCGGTGCGCAGGAACCACGAGCCCAGCATGCCGAGCGGGACACCCACCAAGAGGCCCAGGAAGGCGGCGGCGAAGGCGCCCATCACGGCGGCCCCTTCGTCGGGGATGCCCGAGGACACGGCCGCGTCACCGGCCAGCGTTGACGATGGCGCCCACCACCGCGAAGCCCAGCGTCATGAGCACGAAGGCGAGCGTGCCGCCCAGGAACTTCTCCGTGAAGTACGCCCGGATGGCGGTGCCCAGCAGCGGCCCCGGGTTCTGCGCCACGTAGGTGATGGCGTCCTTCGAGGCCTGGTCCAGGTTGCCGTCGCCGCGGGCGATGGCGAACGAGAGCGCGAGGTCCGCGATGCGCGGGGCCACCCGGTCGGTCAGCCAGCCGAGCGCCTTGCGCAGCGGCTCGAGGTCGATGGGCAGGAGCTCGTCCAGCTTGTCGAAGGTGCGGAAGAACTTGCCCACCAGGCGCTGCACCTCGTTGTGCGCGTCGGCCACCGGCCCGAGGTTGCCGAACTGCTCCTCGAGGAAGCGCTTGGCGCCGTCCGCGGCGTTGTTCGCGGGCGCGGCCTGGCCGGCCACCAGTTGCTTGGTGGCGAGGTACGTGAACGCCGCGCGCATGGCCCACAGGCGACGGTCGATGTACGGCATGAGCCCGAACGCTAGGCCCAGGCAGAGCACCAGGAAGACGATCGCGCCGGCCGCCTTGTGCACGTACATGGAGAGCACGGCGGTGAGCAGGATGCCCACCGTGAGCGAGCCCGCGAGCAGGCCCATCTGGGCGAGCACCGCGACGGCGCGCTCGAAGGGGTAGCTGCCGGTCTTGCGGACCACGCTGGCGGCGGCGAAGAAGGACGCGCTCTGCTCGGAGACTCGGTAGCTGGGGACGGGATTGGCGGCGGTGTACATGGGTCCTCGGTGGGTGGTCGTTGGGGGGCTCTCCATGGGTTCGGGGGCAGGCCCGGCGATCCGTCACGCCATTTGCTGCAACGCCGAGAGGCGCCCGACCACGCGAAGTGGAGGGGCGCCTCTCGGCGGGTCGGGCGTGCTCGGCGGCGCGCGGTGGCTCAGCGACGGCGGCGCACGCGGCGGCTCACGGCCAGCAGCGTCAGCAAGCCGAGGGGCAGCGCGGGGTGCGGGCCGGAGGTGCTCTCGCCCACCACGCACCCGCAGCCACCGCCCGAGCTGGGCGGCGGGGTCACGCCCTGGTCTCCCGCGCCAGCGTCGGGGTTGGTGGTGCCTGCGTCGTCGTCGTTGCCTGCGTCGTCGTTGCCGGCGTCATCCGTGCCTGCGTCGTTGGTCACGCCGCTGTCATCGGTCACGCCGCTGTCATCGGTCACACCGGCGTCGCTGGTCACACCCGCGTCGTCGTTGCCCATGCCCGCGTCGCTGCCCACGCCGGCGTCCATGGTGTTGCACACAGGGTCGGCCGTGTACTCGCACGCGTTGCCGAAGCAGGCGTCCACCGTGCACGGGTCGCTGTCGTCGCAGTCGCCCGCGTCGTCGCAGCAGTCCGCCATGGGCGCGCCGAACACGCACACGGTGTTCAGCATGTCGCAGCTGTCAGCGGTGCAGGCGCTGCCGTCGTTGCAGTCGCTGTCGCTCACGCAGCAGTCCGCTGCGGGCGGCCCGGCCTCGCAGCTGCCGCGCGCCGTGTTGCAGGTGTCGGGCGTGCAGGTGTTGCCATCGTCGCAGTCGCTGTCGTCCATGCAGCAGCCGTTCGCGTCCGAGGGGCACTGCGTCAGGTCGCCGCTGCACACCTCCTCCGTGTCGCACGAGTTGGTGGAGCCACGGCACACCGTCAGGGCCGGCACGTACTCAGGCGAGCAGCTGCCGCCCATGCACAGGTCCTGCGCGTCACACAGGCCGCTGGGCGCGCCGCCACACGCCAGGCCGTTCATGGCGTTGGGGTTGTCCGTGGGGCAGCTGGTGGTGCTGCCGCTGCAGCTCTCGGCCGCGTCGCACTCGCCGGTGGAGGGGCGACAGGGCGTGCCCATGGGCTGCACGCGCGTCATGCAGGCGCCGCCCATGCAGAGGTCCTGCAGGTCGCACAGACCGCTGGGGGAGCCGCCACAGGCCATGCCGTTGAGGGCGCTGGGGTTGTCGGCCGGGCAGCTGGTGGTCACACCGTTGCAAGTCTCGGTGGCGTCGCACGCCCCGGTGGAGGGGCGGCAGGGCGTGCCAGCGCCCACCACGAGTGCCACGCAGGTGCCGGACAGGCACGTGTCCTGCGCGTCGCACACGCCGCTCGCAGCGCCGCCGCAGGGCGTGCCGTTGGTGGCCAGCTGGTCGGCGGGGCACATCGTGTTGCCGGCCACGCACACCTCTGGCGTGTCGCAGTCGGGGTTGCCCGCCGCACGGCACGTGACCGCGGGCGCGGCCGCCACGCTGAGGCCGGTGCAGGTGCCGTTGAGGGTGCCACCCGCTGCGATGCTGCACGCCTGGCAGTCGCCGGCCGCGCCGCCACCGCACAGGGTCCCGCAGCACACGCCGTCCACGCAGAAGCCGCTGCTGCACTCGCTGGCGGCGCCGCAGGCGTCACCGTTGCCCTTGATGAGCGTGTGCACGTAGGCGCTGCCCGCGTCGGTCGCGTCCACGTCGGAGAGCACCGCGCCGGTGATCAGGAGCTGCGCCGAGATGGCCACCGAGCGCCCGAAGGCGTCCCCGTCGGAGTCGTCGAGCGCCGGTGCAGCGATGATGGTCTGCGCGCTCCACGTGGTGGACGTCAGGATGTGCGGGACCACCACGCCCACGTCGGTGCGCCCGGCGTGCTCACGCCCGGGGACACCCACGGCCAGCACGTCGCCCGAGAGCGAGAGCGCGGCGCCGAACTCGTCGCCGATCACGCCGCCCGCAAGCGTGATGGTGTGCTCGAGCGGCCAAGTGGTGCCGCTCTGCGAGAAGGTGCGCACGCTGCCCGGGCCGGCGGAGACGCCGCTGAGCGGGACGGCGGCGGCGGCCACGGCCACGCGCGTGCCGCTGATGGCCACGGCGCGCCCGAAGGCTCCGCCGGCGCTGGACGGGCCCGAGAGCACGGCCTGCTGCGACCACGTGGTCCCGCTGCGCGTGAAGACGTAGGCGATGCCGATAACCACCGCGCCGCCACCCTCCGTCGCGGTTGGGGCGCCCACCACGACGATGTTGCCGTCGATAGCACGGCGCTGCCGAGGCTGTCGAGGTCCTGCGGGTTTCCAGCCACCAACATGCCCTGCTGCGTGAAGGTGGTGCCCGAGTCCACGAAGACGTAGGCCGCGCCGCGGTCGGAGCCGCCGCCGTTCACGCCGGGGGCGCCCACCACCAGCGATCCGTTGCTGAGACCGAGCGATGCGCCGAACGCGTCGCCGACCGCGCCGCCCATGGGCGTGAGCGCCGTGGGAGCCGACCAGGTGCTGCCGGTGCGGCGCGAGATCCACACCGTGTTGGCCGTGCCGTTGCGCGTGCTGAAGGCCAGCGTGTTGCCCTCGAGGGCCACGCTGCCACCCGCGAGCTGCACACCCGCGACGGTGAGCTTGGCCTGCTGCGCCCAGCTCGTGCCGCTGCGCACGAACACGTAGACCGCGCCGCCGTTCGGGGCCGCCTCGTCGTCGTTGGGGGCGCCGATGGCCGCGGTGTTGCCGTCGATGGCCACGCGCTCGCCGAAGCGGTTGCTGGCCACGCCGTCGGGCCGCAGGGCGGTCTCGGCGTTGTTGGTGGTGAAGTTCTCGCCATACACGATGCCGGCGTCGAACGCGTCTGCGTCATGGAAGGGGGCGCCATAGAGCGCCACCTCGGGTGCAGTGCCGTTTCGGTAGGGCAGCGCGCACGCCGAGCCTGCTGCGTCGCCGCCCACGGCACCCAGGAAGCGCTCCACGGACGTGAACGCGAACGCTGCGTCCATGGTGTAGCGATAGAGCGCACCGCGGTTGAACATGACGCCGCGCGCGCCGACGACCACGTGGTCTGCGGTGCCGTCATCCTGGAACGCCACGCACGTGCCGAAGCCGTCGTTGGCCTGACCGTCGGCCGCGGTGAGCGAGCCGGCGAGAGTGAGCGAACCGCCGGCGCGCGCCAGGCGGTGCACGGCGCCGTTGGTGCGGCCGGGCTCGCCGGTCAGAAACTGGGTGTCGCTGATGACCGCGAGTGACGTTCCGAACGCGCCGTTGGCCACCGGCGAGCCGTGCGTGACCTTCGCCTCTTGGGACCACTCTATCGGCGGGCCTGCCGCGCGCACGAAGCTGTAGACCGAGCCCGCGTTGGCCGTGGCCCCGGCATCATCGCTGGGCGCACCCACCAGCAGCGCGCCTGTGTAGCTGAACGTGGGCGGAAGCACCGCGCCGAAGCGGTCTCCGTCGGCCGCGTCGCCCGCGGTGAGCGTCGCCTCGAGCGCGTTGGTGCGGTAGACGAACACGCTGCCTCGATCATTGCTGATGCCGGGCGCGCCCACGGCGAAGGCGGTGGCGCCCACGATGTAGTTGTACGTGAGGGCCGCGCCGTACTCGTCACCGGCCGCAGGCGTGGGGGCCGTGAACGCGCTGGTGGTCAGCGCCAGGGTCGCGCTGGTGTAGGTGAAGGCGTAGACCTTTCCGCCCGCCGCCCGGTCCGGGGCGCCCACCAGCACCCGAACCTGCGTGCTGGAGGTGCTGCCCACCGCCACTGCGGCACCGAAGTGCGCGTCAGCCTCGGCGTCGTTGGCTTGGATGCGCGCGATCAGGTCCCAGCCGTTGTCGGCGGCGTTGCGGCGATACACGTAGGCCGCGCCCGCGTTGCTGGCCGCCCCGTCGTCGTAGGGTGCACCCACCACCGCCCATGTGCCCTGCACGGACGTGGTCGTGGCGGCCACGCTCGCGCCGAAGCGGCCGGTGTTGGCGAGATCGCTCGGCGCAAGGCGCGCCTCTTGCGTGGACACCAGCGGGTCCACCACCAGCGGGTAGCGCGCGTTCCGGTCGTCCACCTCGAGCACGATGCGGCCGTCGCTCACGTGCATGTGCGCGGGCACGTCGTCGCCCTCCGCGTCGAGCGCATAGAGGTCCGAATAGCGCGCCTGCTGCACGCCGGCCTCGTCCAGCAGCGCGATGAAGCTGCCCCGCGCCTCCGGGCGCAGGCCCTCGACCTCGAGCTCGAAGCGCAGCGGGCCCTCGCCCGCCGGCCGCTCGGAGAGCTCGAAGCCCTGCTCGAGGCCCAGCGGGCCATTCACGAACCACTCGAGCAGCCCCTCGCGCAGCACGCGGATCTGGTTGCCCTCCGTGGCCGTACGCGCGGGTGTGACGTCCAGCGTCTCTCCCTCACGCCCCGCGGCCACCAGGCCTAGCGTGAGCTCGAAGCCAGGCGTGGCGCCCTCTGCTGCGTGGCTCGCCACCTCGAGTCGACCGCGCGTGACGTCCACACGGAAAGCCTGCTCGCGGTTCTCGGCGCGCGCCGCGTGTTCGCTCACGGCCTCAGCCACGTAGGTCTCGTCGGCGCTGGCTTGCGCAGCGCTCATGGCGAGGCGCGCCGTGGCCCGCGCGTCGGCGGCAGCGTCGAGCGGACCATCGGCTTCGCGCGCTCTGGCCGCTTCACCTCCTGCGCGAGGCTCCGCTGCTGCGCCGAGCGCGGGCGTGGCCTCGTGACGGCGGAGCGCTGCGGCTCCTCCCACACTCAGCACCGATAGAACGACGAACGCTAGAGCTGCTCGCTGACGAGAGATCGTATCCATGAACTCCTCCGGCCCACGTGGGCGCTTAGAGGGGTTCGGGGCCACGCTCGCGGATCCGTCACGGTTTCTTTGCGGCGAAGGCGCAGCGCACGGCGCGCGGGCTCACGGCGAGATGCTGTAGACCTCGCCCGGGAACGGGATGACCGGATCCGGGTTGGTGCTCGCGCACTCGCGGAACTCGTTGCCGCCGAAGGCCATGGGCGTGCCGTTGGTGGTGACGATGAGGTTGTGGTCGCCGCTCGCCACGACCTGCTCGACGCCGCCCGCCTGCACCACCACGTCGCGCGGGGTGCGCGCGCAGGGCACGCCGCTGCAGTCGTCCACGGCGCCGCTGCTGTTGCCCACCTGCCCGAGCGCGTCACTGCCGAAGCAGCGCAAGAGCCCGTCCGTGAGCAGCACGCAGGTGTGCTCGTCGCCTGCCACCACCACGGACGCGTCGGCCAGGTCGGTGACGCGCACCGGGTCGAGCGCGCACGGCAGCCCGCCGCAGGTGTCCGCTGCGGCGCTGCCCACGCCCAGCTGGCCCAGGTCGTTCACGCCGAAGCAGTGCGTGCGCGCGAGCGCGTCGATGGCGCAGCCGTGACGCTCGCCGAGAGCCACGTCCACCGCGTCGGTGATGGCCAGCGCGCTGGGGGCCGAGACCACCTCGCCGACCGTCTCGCCCACGCCGAGGGAGCCGCCCACGCTGCGCCCGAAGCAGACGGGCCCGCCACTTTCGCGCAGCACGCAAGTGCCGAACGGGCCCGCACGCAGGCCGGTGGCGTTGGTGATGCCGGGCACGTCCACGGGGCTGCTGGCGCAGCGGCGCGTCACGCCCTCGAGGAGCGCCAGGCGTGGGGCCTCGCCGGCCGTCACCAGGCCGCAGTCGCTGAGTGTGCCCGGGTCCACGCCGAGTGTGCCGTGGTTGCCGAGGCCCCAGCAGGCCACCGTGCCGTTGGTGCGCCGCGCGCAGGCGTGGTGACGCCCGGCCACCAGCTCCACCACGGGGCCCGTCACGTCGTTCTCGAGCGGCTCCACGTGCGGGTCGGTGTCGCGCGTGCCGCGTCCCAGCCCGCCGAGGTCGTTGCTGCCTGCGCACCACACGGCGCCGCTCACGACAACGCATGTGAACGTGTCGCTCAGCGCCACGCTCGTGGCGTTGCGCAGCGCGAAGGTGGTGGGGAACGCGTCGCAGGGCTCGCTGCCGCAGAGCGAGTGCAGCATGGCGGGCTCGATGGAGAGCTGCCCTGCGCCGCCCGCGCCGAAGCACTGCAGCCGGCCGCTCTCGGAGAGGATGCAGCTCGCGCGCGGGCCGGCGAAGAGGACGAGTGGCCCGCGCGCGACGCCGCCGTCACCGCCGCCGAGGTCCACGTTCATGGTGCAGCCGGCACCGGCGGCCAGGGCTGCGAGCGCGAGCAGCGCAACGCGCGTCACGGTGTGCCCTCGGGCGCGCTGGGGCTGGGCGTGGGGCTCGGGGGCGGGGTGCTTCCGCCGCTGCTGCCGACGGCCGCGTTCACCGCGCGCAACAGCATGGAGCGTGGGTAGCGGGCGCGGAAGCGCTCGGCGCGCGCCATGGCCGCCGGGAGGTTGCCGCTGCGGGCCAGCGCCTGGATGGCCAGCGCCTCGCGCTCCTCCACGAACTCGCCCCGCGGGAAGCGCCGCTGGTGCTCGGACGTGGCGGCCAGCGCCTCCGACGTGCGGCCACGCGCGAGGGCGGCCTGAGCCCGCGAGACCAGCGCGTTCTCATCGGCCAGGTCGCGGTCGCGGCCGCTCCCGGCCTCGTCGCCGGTGACGCCCGCGTCTGCCGCGTGGCCGGTTGGCGACGGGAGGTTGCTTGCTTGCGTGGGGCTGCCCGTCACGGCCACGGTACCGGCCTGTCCGTTGGCGTCCACGTCGGCCCCGCCCGTCACCCCGGCGTCCTCGCGCACGTAGACCGTCTCGACCACACGCACGGGCACCTCCACCACGCGCTCGACGACGCGCTCTTCGACGCGCACCTCGGGAGGGGTGGCCACGCGCGTGCCCACGATGCCGGCGCCGAGGCCCAGCAGGAACGCCAGCGCCGCGGCCGTCGGTAGCGAGACGGTCGCGGCGGTGGTCGCTGCGGCGGTGGTGACCGCGGCCTGGGTGAGGGCGGCGTCTGCGCCGGGAGCCGAGGTGGGGCCGGGGCTCGGGCTGGGGGCGGGGCTGGGGTCGCTGCCACCCGCGGGGTCGCTGCCGTCCGTCGGGTCGCTCGGTGGAGGGTTCAGCAGCGACTGGCCCACGCGCTCGAACACGCGCTCGAACGCGCCGTCGGGCGGGTCCAGCGGATCACTCTCGATAGCCAGCAGCGCGCGCAGCTCGGCGTCCAGCTCGGGCAGGTCGTGCTCGTTCATGTGGGCCCCCGCTTGGGGCGCAGCCGCTGCACCGCCGCCGTGAACTCGCCGCGCGCCAGGCGCAGGCGGGAGTAGCCCGTGTTGAGCGGGATCTCGAGCGCCTGCACGATGTCCGGCATGGAGATGCCGTCCAGCTCGTGCATGACGAACACGGCGCGGCGCGACTCCTCGATGGACGAGAGCGCCCGCAGCACCAGGTCGCGGTCCTGCTGCGCTTCCAGCTGGTCGTGCGCGCTCGCGGACTCGTCGGCGCCCTCCGTGTCGTCCCGCAGCTGCTCCCGCCGATTGCTCGCCTTGCGGCGGTAGTCGGACGCGCAGTTCGCGGCGATGCCGAAGAGCCAGGGCTTCAGCGGCCGCGCAGGGTCGTAGTGGTGGGCTTTGCGATGCACGATGATGAAGACGTCGTGGGTGAGATCCTCGAGGTCAGCCGTGCGCACGTCGAGGCGCCGCAGGCTGTTCCACACGTACTTGAAGTGCGTGCGAAAGACCTCGTCCACGACGAGGCCATCCGTAGGGGTTCGGGGCGGCGGAGACGATTCCGTCATCGAAGTCTCACGCCCACGCCGATTGCTGCCAAGACCGACACGGGAGCACCTTGCCACACCTCGGCGTTGCTCAGCCGCAAGCTGGGCTGCAGCAGGGGCACGTCGGCCCCCACCCGCACCCCAAGCGAAACCCGCTCCCCCAACCCCCAAGTCATACCCCGCCAGCACCGCGATCCCTGCCACCACCCCCAGCCCACGCCGCGCGTTCGCGATGTCCGACCCGCGAGCCGGCATCACCCCCACAAACCCGCCCACACACCCGCGAAAGCCGCCCCCCAAACCACATCCCAAAGCCCGCAAGTCCAGCTGATAGGCGCTCACCCGCCCCCCGCCCTCGGCGGTCTGCGCTGCGGGCAACCAGCCCCGCACCGCCATCTCCGACCCTACCCAGCCCCGGTCCACATTCACCCGAAGCCCAAACCCGGGCCGCACCCGGGGCACGACCTCCCACCCCACCAGCATGTCCAGAGCCACGACGACCCGCCGTCGCGAGCCGCCGGCCTCGGTCTCGGCCTGCGGCCCGGGCTCGGCCTCCGACTCGGACTCGGACTCGGACTCCGATTCGGTCTCGGTCTCGGTCTCGGTCTCGGTCTCGGACTCGGACTCGGTCTCGGACTCGGACTCGGACTCGGTCTCGGTCTCGGACTCGGACTCGGACTCGGACTCGGACTCGGCCTCGGTCTCGGTCTCGGACTCGGACTCGGACTCGGACTCGGACTCAGCCCCGGGCCCCGGCCCCAGCAAGCTCACCGGGTCGATCGCCACGCTGATCGCCAGCGCCATGCCGCGCGCCAGCTCTTCGCAGTCCCGGGTGCGCGAGCGGATCTCGCGCTGCCCCACCTGCTCGCCCGCTGCGTCGAATACGTCCACCGTGGCCACCAGCCCCCCGCGGTCCCGGCGGATCACCGTGCGCACGTGCTGCGGAGCGTCATCCCGAAACGGCACGTAGCCCAGACGCGCCGACACCGCGTCGCGCAGCTCGGCCTCCTCGGGGCACTGCTCGGCCCCCCGTTGCCGCTCGTAGGTCAGGCTGGACGTGGGGTGCACCGCCTCACCGTTCTCGTCGCCGGCGCCCTGCGCCTGCGCCACCCCACTGCCTGCGATCACCGCGACCACCGCGCCCAGCTGGATCACCACCGCCAGCGCGCGCACCACCCGGCGGCGCGGCCGCTCCAGCTCATCCCGGCAGGCGTGGGGGCGCGTCCGCATCACTCAGCCGCCAGCGCGTCCTGCCGCTCGCTCCTTCAACATCTCGAGCGCCAGCTCGGCGGTCTGCCCGTACGACTCTTCGATGGTGGCCACCAGCTTCTGTTCCATCTGCTTGCCGATGATGGGCACCTTCACCACCAAGTCGCCCTCGATGACGCGCTCGGAGCCGCCCGCAGCCGCGCGCACCGTGGTGGTGCCGCTGCCCGTGAACTTGTTGGCCAGCACCATGGGGATGATGGTCCACGCCAGCGTGTTGCTGCCCGCCGCGCGCCGCGACTCCTGCTCGTAGCTGATGCGGTCTGCGCCGATGGCCTTCGCCATCATGGCAGGCACCTCCTTGTTGGCGATGACCTTCCACTTCACGTACGAGCCGCGCTCGTCGTTGCGCTGCTCCAGCAGCTCGCGCACCACACCGGTGCGCTGGGACATGCGCTGGTTGAACGTGGGGTCGTCGAACACCGACCAGAGCTCTTCGGGCGTGCAGGGGAAGTGGTGGGTCATGGACAGGCGCATGGTGGTGTCCTCATAGCAGATCAGCGGACGAATTCGTGACGGAAGCCACGGCCTCGCGGCGACCCAGGATATGCGTCGACCGGCCCCGTCCTTCCCTTTCTTCTCTGCCGCCGCCGAGACTCCGCTGCGTGACCTGGCTCTCGCGCTGGCGATGGCCGGGCGACGCCGGCGCTGATACGCTTCGCCTACACCAAGCAGGAGCGTGAGGGGTGAACCGTCCAGTCGTCTTCCATTGGCTCTCCAGAGCCCTCCCGGCGCTCTTCTTGGGCGCCTGCTCCACGGCGCACGAAGCGCCGCGCTGCGCCGGCGGGACGCGCTTCGGGGACTACTGCCACATGGCGCTGCAGGAGGGTGAGGCGTGTCCCGACCCGGACTACCCCAAGCCCTACCAGTTCTCCGACGGAGTGGTCTGCGGCACCGAGGACTCGGACATCGGCGCCGACATCGACGGGCTCTGTGACGCGTTGGGGGTTGGCTGTCAGCAGGGCAGGGCGGTGTGTCCATCGCCCCCGGCCACGCTCGCGGACTGCGCCAGCGTGGGGACCACCTACGCGGACTGCGGCGGCACCGGAGGCCCGGTGTTCGGCTGCGAGCTGCGCGGCAAGTGCCACTGGTTCATCCACGGGTGTGCGCCACAGACCCATCAGGTGACCACCTGTCCATCGTCGGACCTGTGCTGCCTCGAAGACTGGCCGTGGGCGCCGGACGCCGCGTTCTCGCACCCCACCGCGATCTTCATCCATGCCTTCAACACCGAGCCATGGGGGCCCGAGCGCGAGCTGAACGTGGACGTGGGCCCTGCTCCGAGCGAGCTGATGGAGCCCGGCCTCACCTGCGTGCCCGCGATGAACGGCGGGAACAACCCCTGTCATGACGCCTTCGACGTGTTCGACACGCTTGCGTTCGACGGGGGCCGGCGCATCGAGCTGCGTCCCTCGATCGGCATCCACTTTGGCTTCGCCCTGCTCATCGAGATCGAGCCGGTGGCCACGGGGCAGCGGGCGCGCGTCTGTCGCGCGGTGGAAACCGACGCCTTCGACTACACCTGCGAATTCATGACTCGCGGGTGGCAGCCGCGCCCTCTCTGCGCGACCTCCGGGACCGTCCAAGTGGGCGACGAAGGTGGCCACGTCGACGTGGAGTTCGAGGACGGCGGTCGCATCAGCGGCTGGTGGTAGGAGCTCGTGTTTCACCCACGTGGCGTTGACGCGCGGTGCTACCCAGTAGTACCGTGCTGATGATGACCTTCGCCAAGCTGTCTCTATCGCTTCCGCCCCATTTGCATCAATGGCTGACGGACGAGCACGACCGCTCGGGAACGCCGGTCAGCGCGTTGGTGGCGCGCGCGCTCGAGCAGACCCGCGAGCTCACGGCGCTCCGGACCGCGCGAGCGTCGCGTGTCCAGGCGGCGCTGGCTGAACTCGGAGGCAAGCCCTTGACCGCGCGCGAGCTCGCCCGCGCACGAGCCGAGCTGCATGAGCTGGGCCTGCTGTGACGGGGATCACGCTCGACACGGGCGCCATCATCGCGCTCGAGAAGGGCAAGCGGCGTATCCTCAGTGTGGTCAGTGTCGCCCTCGAGCACGACATCCCCGTCTTCATCCCCGCTACCGCGCTGGCGGAGTTCTGGCGCGAGCCGAGCAAGGCGATGCGCAGCCTGCTCGCCGACTGCACCGTGCTGCCCATGACCTCTCGCGAAGCCGAGGCGCTCGGCACGGTCTTGGGCCGCCTCGGGCGGCGGGCGGGCCCCCCGTTCGTGGACGCCTCGGTGGCCCTCTTCGCAGCCCTCTACGCGCCAGTCCTCTACACCGCGGATCCTGAGGACATGGGTGAGATCTGCAGCCGCGCGGGGCTCAACGTCCGCGTGCTGGGTGTCTGACGAGCTGGCTGCCTGGCTCGCATTCCCCGGGAACTTCTGCCCCCCACGAGTGTCGGCAGGAACGTGACCCGGCGCACATCGCGCAGGGGTGACCCAATGACCCCCGGTCCCCGCGTGTTCAACACGCCAAACCACCGATCCTGATACGCTCGCCACCGTCCCTGCCCGTGAACGGGCGCTTTGGGGGGACACCCAGAACCGACCTCGGGAGATCTTCTGATGCTCTTCGTTGCTAGACCGTTGTCCCCTCGCTTCGCCGCGAGCGCGCTCGCCCTCCTCGTCACCGCGCTGCTGTCAGCCCCGCCCACCGCCCGCGCGGACCAGCAGGGTGGCTGGGAGCTCATGCTCTCCGGTCGCCTCGACGCGCGCTTCGGGGAGCCGCTGCGGCTGTCCGGCGTGGCCTACAGCGTGGCGGGCCTCGACGACCTGCGGCCCCACGCGGGCGAGGTAGAGGCTGAGCTGCGGCACTACGACAACGAGTCGCGCACCTGGTCCACCATTGGGCGGGCCTCGGCCACGGCGGACCGCGAGGGGCGCTTCGGCATCGAGGTGCCCACGCCCACGCACTCGGCGGCCAACCTGCAGCTGCGCATCCGTGTGGGTGGGCAGGTGGGCCGCTGGTTCGAGCACGCGGTGCGCCTGATGCCGGCCAACCAAGTCCAGCTGCTCACGGACCGCGTGCTGTACCAGGCAGGTGAGGCGGTCCACGTGTTCGCCATCACGCGCAACACCACCACGGGCGCGCCCGTGCCCAACGCCAGCGTGGCCCTGACCGTCACCGACCCGAGCGGCCGCGTGCTGCTCGAGCGCAGCGTGACCACGGACGCGAGCGGCGCCATCACCGCGGACCTGCCGCTGCCCGACTCGGCCGGCAGTGGCCAGTACAGCGTGGCGGCGCGCGCGACCCTGCCGCAGGGGCAGGGCGTCACCGGCGCCCGAGCCTTCACGGTGGGCCGCCGCACGGTGGAGCGCCTGCTGGCTGAACTCACCATCGACCAGCGCGTGGTGCGCCCGCGGCAGCGCGTGACGGGCCGCGTCTCGGTGCACACGCCCAGCGGGGCGCCCGTGGTGGGCGCCGCCGTCGAAGTCAGCCACGAGAACGGCGAGCCGGCGTCGGTGGTCACCAACGACGAGGGCGTCGCGGTGTTCGAGCTGGCGGCCCCGGGCTACCTGGCGGGCGACGTGCTGCACACGCCGGTGGTCGCGCGCATCACGCACGCCGGTCACGGCGCGCTGCACGTGGTGGGCAGCTACGTGCTTGCCCGCACGCGCTTCCAGGTGGAGGTCCACGCGGCCTCGGGCGGCGTGGTGCCGGGCGTGCCCACGTTCGCGTACCTGCGCGTGAGCGATCCGCTCAACGAGCCCGCGCCGGTGGGCACGTCGGTGGAGGTCAGCGGCCCTGCCGTGCGTGGCGGGCGTCATCGCGGCGCGGTGGACGCGCACGGCCTCTTGGAGGTGCCCATCGAGCTGGCGCTCGCGGACGTCGCGCCCATCCAGACCGAGGGCTACAACTGCCCGTCGGGGCCGTCCACGCTGCTGGACGTGGAGATCGGTGACGCGAACGCCACGGGCGCGGCGCGCGCCGCGGTGGTGCAGACGCGCACGTGCGTGGCCGTCTCGAAGGAGGCCGTGGTGGTGCCCCGCGTGGCCACCGTGGTGCTGGACCAGGGCGGTGAGCTGGTGGTGGACCTCGAGCGCCGTGACGCGGCGCGCGACGCTGCGGTCCTGGTGGAGGTGCTGAGCCGCGGTGAGGGCACGCTGCTGGCCTCGGGCTGGGCCGACCGCGGGGCCTCGCGCGTCACGCTGCGCTTGCCGGCGCGCGCGCTCGGCTTGCTGTGGGTGCGCGCGCGGCCGGTGGCGGCGGCGGGCGCACGCAGCGCCCTCGACGTGGACGGCGCGGTCGGCGTGGGCATCGGCGCCTACGACGCCGTGCTGGTGCGCCACGCCGACACCTTCGCGTTGAGCCTCGTGGCCGACCGCGAGGTCTACGAGGTGGGCTCGCGCGCCGAGCTTGGCGTGCTGGCCACACCCGCCGCGCCCGCGCAGGCCTGGGCCACGCTGGTGGCGCGTGACCTCGCCGCGCACGGCGGAGAAGAAGACTACGTGCTGCCCGTCATGGAGACCGCGCTGCGGGCGGCCATCCTGGACCGCCAAGAGCGCGGCAACCTGCTGGTGCGCGCCACGCTCGCGGCCACCCTTTCGCGCGACACCACCCCGAACGAGCCGCCTCCGCTGGTGCGGCCGCCCTGGGACCCGCGCGGCCGCAGCTTCCCCGGCAACACCGGCCGCGGCATCCAGCGTGATCCCATCGCCATGCGCGAAGAGCTGCGCCGCCGCGCGCTGGGGCAGGTCATGCTGCGCCTCGAGCAGCTGGTGGCCGCCATGCCGGCCGAGGGGCAGCAGCGCGACGACCTGGTGGTGAGCCAGGGCGGGCGGCTGCGCTTCCGTCCGGATGTACTCGAGCATCTGCATCAGCAGCGCAGCGGCGCGGACTACCGGACGCTGGGCGGCGAGACGATGACCGTCGCCATGCTCACCGAAGTGGACCCCAGCTTCGACTTCGACCGCGTGGCCCGGCGCGTGGCCCGCACCAAGCTGCTGAGCCTGATGGTGGCCGTGACCGCCTTCAGCAACCCGGACAACGAGTCGGCGTCGCGCTCGTCGGCGGGCGTGCCACCGGAGGAGTGGCTCTCGCGGCTGGTGCAGCTGGGCGCCGTGCAGCCCACCGCGCTGCTGGACCCGTGGGGGCGCCCGTTCTTGCTGCGCCGCGCCGGGACACGCCGGCCGCCGGTGGTGCTGAGTGACCGGGCGGCGGGCTGGGAGCTGGTCTCCGCCGGCGCCGACGGACGCGCGGGCAACGGCGACGACGTGGTGAACCCGTTCGAGCGCGTGGTGCCGCGCGGCACCATCTATGCGGTGGCGTCGGGCGAGGACGACCTCATGCGACGCCTGGCGCTGCTGGCCCCGGGGCCGGACACGCTGCAGCGCATGTACACTGCCTACTCGACCATGTCGCAGGAGGCGCGCGACGAGGAGCAGGGCGAGACCATGGACGCGACCTCCTCCGAGGCCTACTACGACGACGCGATGGCGGAGGGCGAGCCGGCCGCCGAGATGAGCGCCTTGGGCGCACTCCAGGGCACCGGCGTCGGGGGGGGCGGCAGTGGCGCGGGCTACGGTCGCGGCATGGCCATGGAGGCCCGCTCACGCGCGGCGCCCAGCGCACCCCTGGCGGGTCTTGCCATGGACGCCCCGGAGGAAGCGCCTATGCCGCAGGGTCAGGCGGCGTCCACGCTGGCCTCCATGGGGGAGCGCATCCGTGAGGACTTCCCCGCGACGCTCTTCTTCGTAGGCCGCGTGGCGCTCGACGGCGCCCGCACGCCCGTCACCATCCCGCTCGCGGACGCGCTCACGACGTATCGCGTGGAGGCCATCGCGTGGACCACCTCGGGCTTCTTGGACGTGGCGCGCACCCAGCTGCGCGTGGATCAGAGCGCCACCGTGGACACGCCGGTCCCGAACGCGGCCGTGGTGGGCGACGTGGTGCGCTTCCCGGTGCGCGTGGCCAACCGCACCGGCGAGCCGCTCACCGTGCTGGTGGACGTGACGGCCGACGGCGTGCGGGTGGACGCCCCGGCCCCCGCCACGCTGACCGTGCCGCCGCGCGACGCGGCCGAGACCACCATGGAGCTGCGCCTGCCCGTTGCCGGCGAGGGCCACCTGGTGATCCGTGCCGTGCGAGCCGACACGCGCGCCCCGCTCGACGCCGTGCGCCGCCCCATCGCGGTGCGGGCCGACGCGCGCCTGGTGCGGGTCACGCAGCAGGTGCTGGTGGGCCCGGGTGAGCAGGTGCACGTGGACGTGCCGGCCGACGCCAGCGAGCGCGGCCCGGGCGAGCTGCGGGTCGCCTCCGGCGTGGACATGTTCGGCGCGTTCAGCACGCCGGACGCCATCGACCGCGGCTGGACGCGGCGCATGGCCGGGATCGCCGTGCCCGACGAGGAGCTGGGCTACGCGCGCAACCTGCTGCAGGCGGCGCAGCCCGAGGAGCACCGCGTGATCGGCGGCGACGTGGCGCAGATCGCGCGCGCCATCTCCACGCTGTGGAGCGACAGCAGCGTGAGCGACATGGTGCTGGCGCGCGGGCTGCGCTCGGTCACGCGGGTGACCGAGGGCGAGGCGGCCGACCCGGCGCGCGTGGGCCAGCGCTGCAACACGCTGCTGGGCCTGGTGCCGGCGGTGCGCAGCGGCGGACGCTCGGCGCTGCAAGAGGACCTGCGCGCGGTGGTGGGCCTGCTGCGCAGCGGCGTGGGCGACGGCGCCGCGCGCATGGACGAGCGTCAGGGCCCCACCGAGCTGACCTGCGCCGCCGCGGCGTTGGCGCTCACGCGGGGCACCGCCACCGACGACCGCGCGGCCGAGCTGCTGCGCCGGTCCGGAGCGTACATGGTGGCCATGGGCGAGGGCATCCTGGTGGAGGACCCCACGCGCGACGGCACCATCGCGCGCACGCTGCCCACGGCCTACACGGCGCTCGCCATGATCGGCCAGGACCGCGGCCCCGCCGCGCTGCGCTTCCTGCGCGCTCAGGCCGAGGTGGCCAGCAGCGTGACCGGCACGGCCGCGCAGGCGCCCACGGTGGCGGCGCTGGCCATGCTGACCAGCGGCATCCCCGACCGCCTGGGCGTCACGCTCGACGGTCGCGCGCTCGAGGTGCGCTCGGGCGATGGTGCCCACGTGGCGCAGCTCGACGGCATTGGCCGGCCCGGGCGGCATACGCTGGTCATCGACACGCCGGTGCTGGCGTTGGTCTACGTGGACGCGCTCTACGGGCAGCCGTGGACCACCGCGCCCGAGCGGCCCATGCCGGTGGACATCGAGGTGACCGGCGAGACCGGCGCTCGCGATACCCGCGCAGGCCTGGCGCTCACCCTGCGCAACCGCATGCCGCGCACGCTCTCGCGCGGCGTGGCCGAGCTGGACCTGCCTGCGGGCGTGGAGCTCGACCAGCCCACGCGCGACGCCCTCGAGGCGCGCGTGCGCAGCGTGACCCAGCTCGGTCGCACGCTGGTCATGGAGCTGCGGCCCATCCCGGCCGGGGGTAGCGTCACGCTGCCGCTGCCGCTGCGCTACAGCGTCTCGGGCAGCCTGCGGGGCCTCGGCGTGAGCGTCTACGACCAGAACGTGCGCGGCGGCAGCGTGCGCCCAGCGGCCGTGCTGCCCTCGCGTGCATTGGCCATCCCCGACGCGGGCCCCGAGCCCGAGGCCGCCGAGCCGCGCACTACCGCGCCGCCGCCGCCCATCCCACCGCCCATCCCCATGCCGCGGCCCATCGAGGTCCTGGCTCCCGTCGCGACCCTGATCACCGCCGAGGTGCGCCCATGAACCGTCTCTCCCTGCGCTCGCTCACGAGCACCGCGCTCGTCCTCTCGCTGGCCCTCGGCGCGGCTGGCTTCGCCTCACTCACCTCGGCTTCGGCGGCCGCCCAGGCGGCAGCCCGAGCCCGCCCCCGTGGCGACGTCTCCGGCGTGGAGGTCACGCTCGAGGGTGGCCTCACGGCGCGCCGCGGCGGCAGCCTGCGCTGGCTCGTCACCACCTACGAGGTGACCGGCACGCACACGCTGCGCCTCGCGCCCGGCGCCCAGGTCCGGCTCTCGTCGTCGCTGCAGGGCGCGGACGACGTCGAGGTGGTGGCCGACGCCCGCGGGCGTGCGCTGATCGAGCTGCCCATCCCCATGGACGCGCCCAGCGGTGTGGGCGTGGTGGTGGAGGTGCGCACCGCGAACAACGTGCAGCGCCGCTTCGAGGTGGGCATCAGCATCGAGGAAGGCCGCACCCTCGGGGTGGGCCTCCTGCCGCGGCAGGCCGCGCCGGGCGACACCGTTTACGCCGTGTTGACCCTCACTGAGCCGCACACGCAGGTGGGCGTCCCCAACGCGGAGCTGCGCGTGGAGCTGCGCGACGCGCGTGGGCCCCTGGGCGAGCCGCAGCGCGTGCGCACCGACGCGGCGGGCCTGGCCACCTTGCCGCTGGCCATCCCGGACGACGCACAGGCCGGCCGACTGACGGTCAACGTCACGCACCTCGAGCCCAGCGAGACCGGGCCGCGCGTCACGGCCGGGTCCGACTCCATGGAGCTCGAGCGACCGCGCATCGGCCCGCTGCACGTGAGCCTCCTGCCCGCGCGGGTGCTGGCCAACTCCGAGGAGCGCATCCCGGTGGAGGTGGTGGTGCGCCGCGCCAACGGTCGCCCCGTGGCGGGTGCCGTGCTGCGCCACAACGGCGAGGGCATGGACGAAGACAGCCCGCCGCTGACCACGGACTCGCGCGGCCGCGCGAGCTTCGTGTGGCGTGCCACGCGGCTCGCGTCCGGCTTCGAGGACCAGACCGTCAACGTGCAGGTCACGCGCGCGGGCCTCGGCTCGGCGTCGGCGTCCACGCCCATCCGCACCCACGCGCAGGACTTCTTCTTGGACACGGCCTTCGAGGGCGGCGCGCTCTCGGCGGCCCTCGGCGGGCGCCTCTATGCCTACGTGGTGCGCGCCGATGGGCGCCCTGCCGCCAACGTGCCGGTGGCCTTCGAGGGGCCGCGTGTGGGCAGCCGGCAGGCCACCACCGACGCCAGCGGCCTCGCGTTCGTGGAGGTCACGCTCGCCGCGGCCGACGAGGCGCGTGACCGCTGCGGCGGCATCGCCAGCACCGCGCTGAACATCACGGCAGGCACCGGGCCGCGCGCGGGCCTGAGCGAGACGTGCATCCCCGTGGACACCGACGCGCAGGTGCGTGTGCGCGCGCCATCCGTCACCGCGCCCGGCCCCGTCACGCTGACACTGGCGCGCGCGGCCTCGGTGGCCCGTGTGCCCGTGGTGGTCACGGCGTTCGCCGTCACTAGCCCCAGCGGCGAGACCCTCGAGGCGATCGGCAGCGTGGTGACCGACACCGACCAAGCGCAGCTGGTGCTCCCGGCCGACGTGCCACAGCTCGTCTACTTCCGCGCTCGCCCGTTGGTCGACGGCCGCGAGGTGCGCGGCTCGTTCACCAGCACGTGGGTGCGCCGCTCGGACGCGCTCACCCCCGTGGTGCGCTTCGACCCGTCCGGACGCGCGCTGGTCAGCGGCCTGCCCGCCGGCACGCCGTTCCTCACGCTGGCCATGCCGGCCGACGAGGCGCGCGGTCTCTACCGCGAGGGCTCCCAGCACACCGCGATCATGGCCGTCTCGGCGCTCGAGGCGGAGGCGCGCTTGGCCCGCTACACGCCCGCCGACAGCGCGGCCCCCGTGCGTCAGCAGGGCACCTCGCTCGTGCCGCAGCCCATGCCCGAGGACTCGGTCCAGCGTGGCTTGCTGCGTGACCCGTGGCGCGCCAGCTCGCGCTTCATCGAGGGGCGCCTGGCGCTGCTCTTCCGGCAGGTGGAGGCGCGCGTGGAGTCCGCGCTGCCCAACGACCTCGACGAGATCACGGTGGTGACCAGCGGCCGCCGCGAGTTCACGCGTCAAGTGTTCGCCACGCTCGCGGGCGAGGCCACCACCGGCCTCGGCGGTGAGCCGCTCTCGCTGGCCGACGTGCAGGCCCTCGACAGCAGCTTCGGCTTCGACAACACGGCGCGCCGCATCACGCGTCGCCGCTTGTTCCGCCTCCTGGTGATCCTGCGCGACCTGGTGCGTGAGAACGGGCTCGACCTGCCGTGGGCCCGCCCCGGCGACCCGGCCGAGTGGCTCTCGCACCTGCCCGGACGCAGCGGCGCCGTGGGCTACCTGCAGCCGGCCGACCTGGTGGACGGCTGGGGCCGGCCGTTCGTGCTCAGCCCCACCACGCGGCCGCGCTACACGCAGCTGCAGCCGGTGGCGGGCTACGAGCTGAGCAGCGCCGGACCGGACGGTCGCGCCGGCAACGGCGACGACCTGGTGGACCCGACCGCGCGCGTGCTGCCGTCCGACGGCCTCTACGCGCGGGCCGTGGGTGAGGACGCGCTGGTGGCGCGCCTGCAGAGCGTGGAGCTCGGACGCGCCACCGTGGAGCTGGCCAGCGGCCCCATCGGCATCGAGACGCCCTACATCCCGGGGCCGTCCGAGGTGGCCTCCGGGACCTCGCGCGGTGGCTCGGTCCGCTCCGGCTGGTCGGTGCCGCGCATCATCGAGCGCGACGTGCACGCCCTCGACCTCGCATGGCGTGGCCTCGGCACGCACGCCAGCGCCGCCATGAGCGTGGCTTCGGCGGGCACCACCAGCGTGCCGCTCTCGCTGAGCGACGTGCCGGCCACGTGGGGCGTCGTCGTCATCGCACGCGATACCCACGGCACGATGGCCTTCGCTCTCGACGTGGGGCTGGCCGGGACACCCATCGTGGCGGAGGCGCTGCTGCCTTCGCGCGTGCGGGTGGGTGAGCCGCTCACCGTGCCCATGCACGTCACCAACACCAGCGCCGCAGACGCCACCTATGGCCTCTCCGCGAGCGCGGGAGACACGCTGAGCGCCACGCTGCCCGCCACCGTCACGGTGCCCGCCGGCGAGTCGCGTGAGCTCGCGCTGGTGCTGAACGGCCGCACGCCCGGAGACGCCACGCTGCGCGTGCAGGTCACGCGCGACGGGCAGCCGCAGCGCAGCCTCGAGGCCACCGTGGCGGTGGACCGTGGGCGCCACCCCATCCGCCGCTGGGGCACGGGCATCGCCCGCGGGGACGAGTACTCGGTGAGCCTGCAAGTGCCGCGCGACGCGGTGGACCCACGCACACGCGTGGTGCTGCTCACGCCGGGTGCGCTGGCCGCCGACCCGCTCTTCTCGGAGGTGCGCGAGCGCCAGCCGGGCGCCATGGCGTGGGCCGCGGTGAGCGCGGGCCGCGGGGTGCCGGCCGAGCTGCGCGCCGCCCTGGTGCGACAAGACACGCAGCCCGTGCCGCTGGCCGAGCACGCTGCGCGCGTGGTGGCGCTCACCAGCGTGGTGGCGCTCGACCCCACGGACAGCGAGGCGCTCTCGGCGCTGCGTCGCGCGCAGTCGCAGCTGAGCCGCAACGTGGGCCGCTTGGACAGCCGCGAGCAAGCCGTGCAGGTGGCCACCGCCTTCACGGTGCTGGCCGCGGGCGGCGTGCCCGACGAAGACTCTGCCGACCCGCTGGCGGCGTTCATGAGCTCCGCCCGCGTGGCGCTGCGGCGCGCGCTCTTCGTGCACCGTGGTGACGCCGGCGTGCTGGCGCGTGTGGCGGCGGCGCTGCTGGTGGCGGACCCGGAAGACGGCTACGGCCTCGCCCTGCTGGAGCGCGCCCTCGGCTCCACCACCGAGCGCGACGGAGCGCGGCGCGTGACGCTGGACGAGCTCTTGGCGCAGGGCTCCGAGGCCACCGGGGCAGGGCTGGCGCTGGCGCTCGGGGCACACCACGCGGGCCGCGACACCACGCGCGACGAGCTGCTGCGCGGCGCGATGCAGACCTTCGGGAGCATTGCGCGTGACCCGGACGACGCGCTGCTCTACTGGTTTGCGCTCTCGGCCTACGGCGCCCTCGGCGTGGGTGAGCCCGAGGGGCTGGAGGTCAACGTGGGCGGCGGCTGGCAGCCGGTCACGCTCGAGGAAGGCCGCGCCGTGGTGGACGTGAACCTGTCGCCGGGCGGGCGCCTGCGCGCCAAGGTCCGCACCACGGGCGGCGCGGTGGTCTACGCACGCGTCGAGACGGTCTTCGGGGCCGCCTTCGAAGAGCGCAGCGACGCGCCCTTCACGCTCTCCATCGCCGGTGACGTGGGCCGCCTGGGCGGCGTGGCGGGGCTGGTGCTGGAGGTGCAAGCGGGCGAAGAGGCCGTGCAGCAGCCCGTCATCGAGCTGCAGCTCCCGGCCGGCGTGCCCGACGACGAGGCCCTCGAGGCCGCGCTCGCCGCGCCCGCGGTGGTGCTGTCCGCCGAGGTGCGCCGCCCCGGGTTCGTGCGCCTCACGCTGGCCCCGCTCAACGCCGAGCAGCGCCACAGCGTGCCGCTGTCGTTCGTGTGGACCTCGGCCAGCCCCGTGCGCGGTCTGGGTGCGGCGGGCTACGAGGCCAGTCACCCCACGCGCATGACGGTGCTGCCGCCGCGCGTGCTGACGCCCTCGGCTCCCGAGGGGGGCGCGCTGCCTTGAGCTACGCTCTGGGCAGGTGACGATGCGCGCCCGCGTGCTGCGCGGCTGAAGTCCGAACCCAGGCCCGGGGTTTCGAAGAACATAAAGGTAGCGTTTGTTCACGCATAAAGGTAGCGTTTGGTCACGCATAACGGTAGCGTAGCCACTTGCGGTACACCCAACGAGTCCTTGATCCCACGCTCGAGCGCCTCGTCGCGTCACTCCCCGCGATCTGCATCGAAGGGCCGCGCGCCGTTGGGAAGACCGCCACGGCAACGCGGTTGGCGGCGAGCGTGGTGGCGCTCGACGACCCTGCGGAAGCGGAGCTACTGCGCGCCTCCCCCGAACGGATCGCACGCCTTGCCGAGCCGATTCTGGTCGACGAGTGGCAGAGGGTACCCGCTGTGTGGGATCGCGTGCGTCGAGAGGTCGATCGCGACCCGCGGCCAGGCCGCTTCCTTCGCACGGGCTCGTCGTCGCCGACGAGTGCACCCACACACTCCGGCGCCGGCCGTATCGTGCGACTACGTATGCGGCCCATGACGCTGATGGAGCGTGAGCTCTGCTCCCCCACGGTGTCGCTCTCCACGTTGCTCTCGCAGCGAGACGCTCCCATCGAAGGCGAGTGCCCGCTCGGGATAGAAGACTACGCCGAGGAGATCGTGGCCTCGGGCTTCCCTGCGCTGCGCACGCTCACGAGCGAAGCACGCGCCTTCGCGCTCGACGGCTACATAGAGGGCATCCTCGAGCATGACTTCCCCGAGCTCGGCTACGTCGTACGTCGCCCCGCCACCCTGCGCGCCTGGCTTGCGTCGTATGCCGCCGCGAGCGCGACCACGGCCTCGTACAACACCATCCTCGACGCGGCGACATCGCTCGTGGTGGACAAGCCCGCCAAGACGACCGCCCTCGCATACCGCGACGTGCTGAACAAGCTCTGGTTGCTCGACGAGGTGCCCGCGTGGACGGGCACGGCGAACCGGCTCGCGGGACTCGCCAAGGCACCAAAGCACCACCTCGCCGACCCAGCACTCGCAGCGCGTCTACTCGGCGTCGAGGCGAGCCTGCTCCTCGATCGACCGCATCACGGACCGCCCATCCCGCGCGACGGGACGCTCCTCGGCGCGCTCTTCGAGTCGCTCGTCACGCTCTGTGTTCGCGTCTACGCCGAGGCTTCGCGCGCAACCATCTCGCACCTGCGGACCGCCAGGGGTGAGCACGAGGTCGATCTGATCGTTCGCAGGGATGACGGACGCTTCCTCGCCATCGAGGTGAAGCTCGGCGCGGAGGTCACCGACGAAGACACAAAGCATCTTCGCTGGCTACGGTCGCATGTGGGCGACGAGCTCCTCGATGCGATCGTTGTGACGACAGGCCGAGCGGCGTATCGGAGACGGGATGGAATCGGCGTCGTGCCGGCGGGCAGCCTTGGGGTTTGACCGGCTCCGCCCGCAAGCTTCACGCTCTCCATCGCCGGTGACTAACGGTGTGCAACACTCCGCACCATGAACGAGCCTGCCGTGTTCGAGTTACGCACCGGCGTGGGCGGGTGTCTCGCGATCCCGCTTCTCTTCTTGGCGTTCCCAGTCATGGCTGTCGTCTCGTTCTTCGGTGAACAGGCGATAGTGTCGGTGACCAGCCGGAACTGAAGGATTCTGACCGGCGTCCCGGCCTTGCGCCGGTTTCCGGACAAGCGAGGGCACCGAGTTCTAAGCTCGAGGCCCCGCGACATAGAAGCGGGCGCACGTACAAGCGTGCGCCCTTCGGACACCGCGCCAGCTGGTTGCACCCAGCGGCAGGGCAGAGTCCGCGAGAGAGTGATGGCATGAGCGTGGCGCGGGGCCAAGTTCCCTGTCGACATCGCGTTCGAGGGCGATCACACCGTCGTGAACGGGCGCTTTCTCGTCGGTGGTGGAATGGAGCTATCGGTGCTCGACCTCGCGACGGACAGACCCAGAGAGCTCGGAAAGCTGGCGGAGCTCTCCTGCTGGTTGACCTGGCATCAGGGTCCTGGGGAGGTGCGCGACTACTGGGGCCTACGTGTGCTGCGCGGCCTCGACAGCGCGGCGAGCTTCGTCCACCGCCACGTGCCGGGCGGCGAGGACGCTCACCGACAGCCGGTGTGCACCTCGGGGGGGTCGTCCTCGACGTCGCGGAGCTTGCGTAACGCGTGCGCCCAGCAGAACGCGATGAAGGCCTTGTCGTGCCCGCACTACAAGCGCTGCGCACCTTCCAGCTTGCTCAGTGCCTTGTCGAAGGTCGCAAGGGGAAGGTGACCCGCCTTGCGAGCGATCTCGAGGACGAGGCAGTCCGAGAAGCCGAGGGCCGGCTTCGAGCGGAATGTCGCAAGCGCTGCCGCGACCACGTCGGGGTCCTGAACCGCAAGGTCGCGATGGTTGAGCAGCATCTCCACGGCAACCGCGACCTTCGCCGCCGGAAGCTCGTAGGCCGAAGAGAGAACCCAAGAGGTCTCTGCCAAGACCACATGTGATACCCAGGCGCCCTTGACCACAAAGGCTTCTGCAGCGGCCACCTGCTTCGGATCATCTCGCGTGATCAGCCGCACCAGAACGTTGGTGTCAACGGCGAGCATGCTTCGCCTTGAAATGACGCCCCACGCTCTCCTTGAGCTCCTCCAGCGAACGCGCGCGGGGGGGCTCGCCCGAGAAAAGGGCGGTGTGGATGTCCTCCGATGAGAACTGGCCGACTCTCCGCACGACCATCGTCCCGTCCTCCTCGACCCACTCGAGCACCGAGCCGGGGACGAGGCCGAGCTGGCGCCGAACTTCTGCGGGCACAGTGATTTGCCCCTGCGAGGTGAGCTTCGATTGTGCGATGGTCATGCCCATTCATTACCGTGGTAATGAGTCTCTGTCAAGGTGCCGGTTGACCCAGCAGGGCGCTGCAGGATCGTCACCCCGATGCAAGTTGGGACGATGGTCTCCCTGGTCACGTGTCCCGAGCGTAGCTCAGGGCAACGCGCCTCCTTCGGGCGCGGAAGGGGTCAGCACGCGCGGTGGCAGCACGGTCATGCGCGTGGGGTGCGTAGACCACGGCGCCGCCGGTGGTGCGGACCTTGGCGCGCAGGCGGCCGCCCGGCGACAGGTTCACGTCCACCACGGCGCGGCCCTCCTCGAGCGTGACGGGCTGCCAGCCGCCACCCACGTTCACCTCCAGCCCCTCGGGCTCACCCACGCCGAGGGCGCCGTAAGCCGACAGCGCGAACCAGTAGAGCATCGCGTCGTCCGGGTCACGCGCGATGCTCCCGAAGTTCTGCATGGCGCCGCGGCCCATAGGAAACATGAACACTTTCAAGCTGTTGTACGGAAAGTTTACATAACATTCTAACTGCGCAACACGCTGTCGGTCAGAACGTCGACACGGAACGCGCCGGTCGTGACGTTCGGGCGCGCGACGGCGATGACATCACCGTCGGCGAGCGCCAGAACGGTGGGCAGCGCGTTGGCCGGTGTCACCGTGCCCTCGATGGTTCCCGTGGAGGCGTCGCCTCCACACGCCCGTGAGAAACGCCGCAGCAGCCGCAGCGGTCCGCGCACCAGCCCCGGCACGGCTCCGTTGAGGACGTCCAGACGGCGGCCGCGAGAGTTGCCTGGATTGAAGCGTCTTCGCACCGTATCCTTGGACCACCCCAGGAGGGCATGATGTTTCTGCGTTTCGGTCACCTGCTCGCACTCGCACTGGTCGTCTCTACGGTTTCGGGATGCGGCGACGACGCTCCAACCATCGATCGGGACGGCGGCATGACAGACACCGGACTGCGAGACGGCGAAGTGGATGTCGACGGAGCCATATGCCCAGACAACGACGGTGACGGCTATGGTGCAGCTCCCTGCGGCAGCGACTGCGACGACAGCGACGCGACCCGTTTCCCTGACAACATCGAGATCTGCGATGGCGACGACGAGGACTGCGACGACACCACGTACGGTCCCGACGCTGACGGCGATGGCTTCGCTTCGAGTGCGTGCTGCAACGGACCCAACAACTGCGGCACGGACTGCAACGACACGCTGAACACAGTGAACCCTGGTGCCGCAGAGACGTGCAACGCCGGCATCGACGACGACTGCAACGGCCTCGCTGACGCGGCCGACGGCGTCTGCGTCCCTTGCCCTGCCGGGTTCACCGGTCTCGACGACGCATGCGTCGACAACAACGAGTGCGCGATGGGCCAGTGTGGGGCGCTGCGGGCACCGTGTGCGAGAACACTCCGGGCTCATACGTCTGCACATGTCCGTCCGGATACACGGCGCCGCCCACCGCGGGCACTTGTACTGACACCAACGAATGCGCGATGGGTGCCCCCTGCGGCGGGCTGGCGACGATGTGCACGAACGCGCCGGGGACATATGTCTGCTCGTGCTTGCCGGGCTACTCACCGCCACTCTCGGGCGGAGGACCTTGCGCCGACCTGGACGAGTGCGCGCTCGGCATCTGCGGACCGGGGTCCACGGGCTGCGTGAACTCACTGGGCACGTACGCGTGCAGCTGCGGCAGCGGGTATAGCGCACCGGCGAGCGGCGGCCCGTGCGTGGACGTCAACGAGTGCGCGCTCAGCGTGTGCGGAATCCAAGCGGCCTCCTGCACGAATGCGGCCGGCACCTACGCCTGCACGTGCAACGCTGGGTACGGAGCGCCAACGAGCGGCGGCACGTGCAGCGACTTCGACGAATGCATCGCGCAAACCGACGACTGTGATCGCGACCCGGCGGCCATCTGCACGAACAGCACAGGTAGCTTCACCTGTGAGTGCCCTACGGGCTTCATTGGCGCCGCACGTGGTGCCGCCGGGTGCCTGCTGAGTGACCCGGCGCTCGTCTCGCTCAATCCGTCGGCCGGCGTGCTCAGCCCTGCGTTTGACGGGGCAACGACGCTGTACACGCTCGCGCTGCCGCCCGGCGCCACGAGCGTGACCCTGACTCCAGCCGTGGCGTTCCCCACCCGCGCCACCGTCCAGGTCAACGGCAGCCTCGTCGCGCCCGCAACCGCCTCAGCGGTCCTCGCCGCAGACCTCGGGCCGACACCTGTGACTGTCGTGGTCACGACCGAAACTGCCGCGACGCGCACGTACACGGTTCTGCTCGTTCGCACCGCTCGGTACATCAAGGCGTCCAACACGGACTCGAACGACACCTGCGGCAGCGTCGCTTTGTCCTCCGACGGCTCCACCCTCGCCATTGGCTGCTCCGGCGAGCGCTCCAACGCAACAGGCATCGGCGGCAATCAGGCCGACGACAGCGCCGTCAATGCCGGCGCCGTCTACGTGTTCACGCGCGCAGGTTCCTCCTGGTCGCAGCAGGCATACATCAAGGCCTCCAACACGAATGGAGGGGACAATTTCGGCGCTACCCTGGCCCTCTCCTCCAATGGCTCCACGCTCGCCGTTGCCGCCCCGAGCGAGGCCTCCGGCGCCACTGGCGTAGACGGCAACCAGGCTGACAACAGCGTGGCCAGCGCGGGTGCCGTCTACGTGTTCACGCGCGCCGGATCCACTTGGTCCCAGCAAGCCTATGTGAAGGCTTCCAACACCAACACGTTGGACCTATTTGGCACCTCCGTCGCGCTCTCTGCCGACGGGAACACCCTCGCGGTGGGTGCCAGGGGCGAGGACTCGAACGCGACGGGCGTCGGCGGCAATCAGGCCGACGAATCGGCCTCTGCATCGGGCGCGGTCTACGTGTTCGCTCGCGCAGGCTCCTTCTGGTCTCAAGAGGCCTACGCAAAGCCATTCAGCACCAACGCGAATGACCGGTTCGGCAGCTCCGTCGCCTTGTCCTCCGACGGGGATACCCTCCTCGTGGGCGCCCCTGGCGAGGACTCCAGCGCCACCGGCATCGGCGGCAACCACGCCGATAACTCGGTTGCGGACTCGGGCGCTGTCTATGTGTTCAACCGCCGCTACAGCCCCTTGTTCGGTTGGTACACGCTGTACTACATCAAAGCTTCCAACCCGGGCTCCTCGGACAACTTTGGCGCCTCCGTCGCGGTGTCCTCCGACCGGTCCACCTTCGCCGTCGGCGCCCCGGGCGAGTCCTCCCAACGCAATCGGGATCAACGGCGACCAGACCAACAACAGCGCCCCCAGGCGGGTGCAGTCTATGTCTTCCGTCCAGCAGGTTTCGCGTATCTCCAAGACGCTTACATCAAGTCGTCGAACGCCCACGTGCAAGACGCCTTCGGCAGTTCGGTTGCCCTGTCCTACGATGGCACCGTCCTGGCGGTGGGGGCTTACTTGGAGGACTCCAACGCCACAGGTATCGGAGGCAGCCAAACGACACGCCTCGCCTCCTACGCGGGCGCGGCGTACGTGTTCGCCCGCCCGGTCTCCTCCTGGGTCCAGGAGGCCTATGTGAAGGCCTCGAACACCGCCGCGGAAGACTACTTTGGCGGCTCCATCGCCCTCACGTCCGACGGCTCCACACTCGCCATCGGTGCTGGAGGTGAGGACTCCAACGCGACCGGCATCGACGGTGATCAAGCTGACAACAGTGCCAACCTCGCCGGCGCAGTCTACGTGTACTAACCAGGACCGTCGAGAGGTGGATCCAAGTTCCTGTTGATTCGGGATCCGAGGAGGATCAGGGTCCGTGACAATAAGGACGTGGTCATGGCACGGTCGAAAATCGGCGAAGCGATCAGCGGTACGAGGCCATGGGTGTCGAGGGGCTCGGGGTGGTCGCCGAGCCAGTACCGGCGCTCGGCTTCCCCCCCGGGACCCGGGTGCAGCACGACGGTGGAGACGTGAGCGTCACAACTCCCTGACGGGCGCCCTCGACGCCGATACCGGCGCCGTCACTGCGTGAGTGCACGGTAGCCTGCCCGCCATGACCCCGCACGACCACATCCGCTCGGCAGAGCCCACCGACGCCCACGCCATCGCGCTGGTGCAGGTCGCGGGGTGGCACGCTTCCTACCGCGGGTTGATGCCGGACGCGGTGCTGGATGCCTTCACCGTCCCGGTGCGAGATGCCAAGTGGCAGCAGAACCTCGCCGAGGAGATCGAGGGGCTGCGCATCACCGTCCTCGTGCGTGATGGCCGCGTGATCGCGTTCGCCTCGTCGGGCCCGAGTCGCGAGGAGCCCGGTGTGGGTGAGCTCTGGGCTCTCTACGTGGCTCCGGATGCCTGGGGCACCGGCGCGGGGCGCGCGCTCCTCGACGACGCGCTCCAGCACCTGGCCACCAGTGGATACGAGACGGCCATACTGCGTGTCCTCGCTGGGAACGCGCGAGGCGTTCGGTTCTACGAGCGCGCGGGCTTTCGCCGCGACGGCGAGCCGTTCGAGGACGGCGGCTTGATGTCACTCCGAATGCGCCGACCGTTGGTGTAGACGTCTCGGCCCCCGCCCTTCACCCCACGGTGCAGCGGCAG
>JADJJE010000010.1 GCA_016706685.1 Sandaracinaceae bacterium
GCAGGGCGCGCCTGGCGGCCGGGCTCGTGGCGGGCCCTGGCGGTGACGGGGGCGCTGGGCTGGTTCGGTGAATTGCGCTCGCTCCCACTCGACAGAGTCCGCTCCCGTCCACGCGCATCGCAGGGCCGCGGCAGCCAGCGGGGCAGCCACTGGAGTGGTCGATGGCTCTGGGCCCGGCGCCACACGTTCGGCCCGCTGCGCGGCGGGGCGACACCGGGGCTGCGGCGGCGCCGATGCCCCATCGTGGAGCTAACGGGCGACATCGACGACGACGCGTCGCTGCCGTGCGACCGTCGCTACCGGCTGCGCTTCAACGTGGTGTTTGCGCCCGGGCGCCATGACCATCGCCGGGACGCCACGTTGGTGGGGGACCACGAGACCAAGGGCACGCTCCGTGATCATGCCCGGGGCGCGCCGATCGCGGACGCAGCGCGCGACCTGCCCATCGTGTTCACCAGCGAGCGGGGAGCCGTCCGAGAGCGGCGCGCGCCGGGGACTGGGGCGGCGTGAACTCATGGGGCGCGCGCCCACCAACCTGCGCGGCGCCGAGGGGCAGAGCGTGCGCGGTCGCGTCAGGCCTGCTGCGCGATGGCGGAAATGCGGCGGCGACGACCCGACGGTTTAGCAGCGGCGTGCTGCGCTTCGTGCGCATCGGTACCCCGGCATCGCCATCGCCCAACAACGAGCTGAACGGGCTGACGCTGTGGCGGGGTGGGGCGCGGCACGGTCATCGAGCACGTGTAGGTGCGCAACACGGTGGACGACTGCTTCGAGTTCTTCGGAGGCGCCGTCGACGCACGCTACCTGGTGTGCGAAGTCGCCCGGAGACGACGGCGTGGACTGGGACTTCGGCTACACCGGGCGCATCAGTTCGTGGTGGTCATGGACGACCCCGCTCGGCTCCGGCGGGACCAGCAGCGCCTTCGAGGGAACAACGATCACAACGGGTCGCTGTACGAGCCGCGGAGCGCGCCGACCCGCTCTTCAGCGCACGACCCTCTGCGGGAGCAGGTGGTCACGGGGAGCGCGTGACGCGCGGGATGCACTGCGGCGCCACCGGCTGACACTAGACGCAACCTGGTCACGGGCTTCCACGTGGGCCGCGAGGATCTGGGTGAGAGCGTGGAGGCGCGGCTGCTCGGCACGGCGTTCTTCGGACAGCGCCAAGCGGACTACACGGCCTCGGAGGCCCCAGCCACATCGCTCGAGGTGGGGGTGGTCGCGTGTCGCAGCGGCTTGGCCGCCGTGCGCCCGCGCGAGGCGCTGATCGGTGGCGCCGTCACGCCGCCGCGCGATGCGTTCTTCGACGCCGAGGCCCGCTACCTGGGCGCGTTCCGCGATGCTAGCGATGGCTGGGCCACGGGTGCGTGGGCCACCGCACGCTAGCGGTTGGCTCACCAGGCCCTGTATAACCAACGTGTGACACAAACCTCGATCCACCTCCCCACCACGCTCACCCTCGACCAGTACCGCACCGTGGCCGAGTGTGTGGTGCGCGTGCTACCCGGGACTCGAACCGCACCGAAGACATCATCACCGCCCGGGAGGCTCACCGCCCAGGCGCAGCTGGTGTATCTGCAGACCAGCGAGGGTGATGCAGACGGGCGATAGCCCCAGGCTACGATGCGCGAGCGCCCGACTTCGTGAACGTGGACATGGACGCGCTGCGTGCCCTGCCGCCCGAGACGCTGGGCGGTGCGCTGGCGCGCTGTGCTTCGAACGCAGACCCAGGCTCGACGCAAGCTCTATGGCGTGCCCACGCTCTACACGAGCGACCCGGAGCGCGCGTACACAGTTGCGCGCATTCGGCAGTGCCACGACCTCTGGCACATGCTCACGGGCTTCACCATCGCGGAGGGCACGACGAAATCCTGCTGCACGCGCCTTCCAGCTCGCCCAGACGGGCATGCCCAGCTCGGTGGCGCTGATGGCGCTTCGGGTCGCTGAAGCACATGCTGCTGGAGGCGCGCTTCGGCGCGCTGCGCCCCCGCAAACAACGGGCCTACACCGCCGGGAGCCGCGCCGCCGAGCCGCTGCTGCCGGTGTACTGGGAGCGCTACTTCGAGACCGCTCGACAGCGTGCGCGCGCTACGGCATCCGCGCGTGGAGCCGCGCCGATCACGACCACGCGGCCGTTTCGCCTGGTAGGCCCGGTGGCGGCCTGGGGGGTGCGTGGGTGGGGGTGCGCGTGCCCGCGAGGCTGGCTGCGGGGCTGGGCTGCACCACGCCCGAGCCGCTGCTGGCTGCCGCCACCGTGACGCCCACCGGTGAGCGCTGGGCGGGGATGCGCAGCGCGCCTACCGCGTGCACTCCACCAACGGCAGGCGCTTCGTGGAGCCACAGCCACTGCGGGTGCTGTGGAAGCCACTGGCCTCGAGTCGCAGGTGAGAACCGGCGACCCGCGCGTGTTCTTCGTGGTCCACCCGCAGGCCACCGTGGATGCCCGCTCGCCGCAGGTGTTCCGCTGCTGAACCGCGCCGGCGAAAGCCTGCGTGGTGGAGGAGTGGTGCGCGCCGTGGTGCTTTCGAGCGGCGTCTCCATGAACCTCCCAGAGCAAGCCCCCGACCTCACGCCTGCCCCGCGGCGCTGGCGCCCGAGGTGGACCCCGCCGGCTGCGGGTCGGCCGAGGTGGCGCTTCCGGGAGCCCACACCGAGGCCCGCCTCGCGCCCGTGCCGCTGCGGCGCGGATCGCGCGAGGTGCTCGAAGGAATTGCGCACGCTTCCGAGACGATGCTGCGGGCCACCCCTGACCTTCGCGCCCAGCCCGGGTGGCGGCTCGGCAGGGCTGCCCGCCACCCTGCGCTTCGACTTCAGGACGACGTGCGCCACCACGTGAACCTGCGCGTGGAGCAACATCGATCAGAGGCGTTTTTGCAGAAGGCGGGTTTTTTTTTGTGTTGAAGGTTGGGCAGCTTTTTTTTTTTTTTTTTTTTTAAGAGGGCCCCCGCGTGGAGACCATCGCCGAGACGCGCGACGTGGGGCTGGGGCCGGCTGCACACCGCCGGACGGTGACCCGCAACACCATCCTTGGACGGCGCGAATACGGAATCGGGTGGGAGGCGCATCGGCAAGGAGTGGGCACGCCCCGCGGTGATCTCGCGTAACCCTGGAAGGGCTTATGCTTATCGGTCCCACTCCTCCCCCTCCGTGCCCGCCCAGCTGCTCCTCTTCGCATGGCTGGGCGGGTGCGGAAAGCGCTGCCGGGCACGGGTGACCAAGGCCAGGGCCTGCCGGACGCCGGCCCGCACGAGCAGCGCTGGGAGCACTGCCCGCCGGCCAGCAGCTTCGTGGGCGAGTCGTCTTGGCCCATGACGGTCACGGCCACGAACAGAGCGCTCATCTACTGCACCCGCGCGTGGGCGGGGGCGGACGCTGCAAGAGGAGCTGGCTGCGAAGCGCCAGCTGCGCGTGGTGCCCGGCAATTCTACCGCCTCCCGGGCGCAGGCGACACACCTACGCCTTTCGCCTGCCGCTGTGCGTGGCCCTCGCGAGTGACCCGGGGCCCACGTCCACCGGCGCGGCGGGAACAGCTCACGCACACCTCGTGACGTCTACGAGGAGACACACCACCAGCTGCACTTCCAGCAGGCGCTCACCGGTAGCGCCTCAGAACTTCTCGCCGGTGCAGGTGGCGGTGTGTTCCCAGGCCCGTGCTGGACGGCAGCCCGGTCGATCCGTTCGGTGGCAGCGGCTTCACGTTCTTCTTCGAGGCTGTGCGCGAGCGGCGACTGCACGCAGGGTGGCGCTCTCTACTTCGACTCCTGCACCCATGACTCCACCCTCCACCAGCACCACGTCACCTTTCGAGGGCAGCGCCGGGTGCCACCGACTTGCGCATCGAGGCAGAGCCCCGCCAGCACCGAGCCGGCCGCCTTCGTGCGCGCCCCGGCGAAAGTTCGAGGGGTGTGACCTTCGACCAGCGCGATATTTCATGTTGGTCTACAACCCGTCGCATCACCACTTCGGCGGCAGTTCGCCGTGCTGTTCGACGCGCCCATCGACGGCGTGTGCGGCATCGAAGTGGAGGGCCTCGAGAAGCCCTGGGACGACTACACGCCGGACACCGCGTATGCGGTGGACTGCGCCTTCGAGCGCCTGCGTGAGAGCTGGACAGTGGCGCACACCTGGGAGCAGAGAAGAATGACGCTGCGGCGCGCTGCTCGGTCTGCTGCTGCTGGCACACGCGGGCACGCAGCGAAGCGCACAGCACCGGAGACGCCGGAAACGGCGACGCTGGCGAAGCTGACGCTGGACTCGTGCTTCGCGGGCATCCCCTTCCACCGGCGACGCCCCGTGGGTGGTACCTGGAAGCTTCGAGAACGACGATGGCAGCGTCCGCGGTGCGCCTGGCCCGTCAGCCGGGGACCGTCCGTCCGTCGGCGAGACCTATGCCTACGACATGGTGCGCTTCGGCATCGAGCGTGATGGCGTGGTGGAGTGCATCACCGACCAGGACGCGCTGGCGTACGACTTCGGGCACCACAACTGGAGTTGTTTACGGCCACGACCGAGGGCCGCGCGACGTACCTCGTGACCATGCGCTTCGACGTGGCGGCTGAGCCGGCGGTGTGGGTGGACACTTTGCAGGTCAACGAAGCCGCCCCCATGACCCTGCACGCCACGGCCTGTGACGCGACCCCCTTGGATCTCAACCACTGCTTGCCGCGAGAAACATGTTCCGTGACCCACGAAACACCCTGCCCCTCGACATTGCCGCGCTCGTCGCTCCCGCGCTCCTCGCCCCTGCGTTGCTGCTGGGGCTGTGGCTCGGCGGCTGCGGCGACTCGAACGGCAGCCCAAACCCGACGGTGGCCCCGCGCCCATGGACGGCGCCATCGGGGGCCCCGGCTTTCTCCGGAGCGGATCGACACGCGCGCCCAGTACGACAGCCTCGCGGCCGACGGGGTGGTGGAAATTACCTGACCATCGTGGACGGGCGCGAGCCACTGGTGCCGGACGCCGACTGCCTGTTCCAGAACTCGCGGCGCTTTCCGTTTCCACGCCCAGTTCCTGCGGACCGTCTTTGCGTTCAGCGACCTCAGCTTCAGGCACCTACGTGAACTTCGTGCTGCGCAACGCCACCCGCGGCGCGCGTGGGGTGGGGCCATCGAGCGGCGCGACCGCATCACGCACCCGCTCAGCGGCGCGCCGGGCATCTACATCTACTACGCGTATCAAGAGCGTGAGAGCCCGACGAGAACCTGACCGTCGCGCGGATCCTCGGTGGGCAGCCGCCGCCTCAAGGCCTGCGCCACCGCTCACGGCCAGCTCGCTGGTGTTCGTGCCCAGCATCCTCGAGCAGGAGAACAGTACCACATCCGCCCGCTGGTGGGCGAGAACAACGCCGCCAGCGTGGCCGTGCGCTTCCCGGCCGACCTGGTGGAGCGCAGGTACGAGGAGCCTACAGCGTGGGGAGAGCTGGCGGCTACCTGCACGTGGTGCCAGCCGGCACGGCGGTGCCGGACTACGGCTCGCGCACGACGTGCTGGTGCTCGAGGCCGCGCCACCGACCTGACCACGCTGGCGGGCGCGATCTCCCACGCTGCCGCAGAGGCTCGCTGAGCCACTCCAACCTGCGCCTGCGCAGCGCGAGGCTGTTTAACGTCATGCTCACCAGCGCGTACACGGACGGCCGCGTGCAGAGCGCTCGAGACCAGCTGGTGCACGTGGTGGCCACCGAGACCGAAGCTGACCCTCGAGTCGGCTTGCTGGCGAGGCGCAGGCCTACTGGGACGCTGCACAGCCCCATGGTGGGCCCCGTCTGCGAGAACGCGACCCTCGGTGACCGCGCTTCCGGGGCATGGACCCGCTCACCCACACGAGGACATATCGCCCACGGCGCGAGAGAGGCCGCGAAGATCTGCGGGCCGAGAAGCTGCACGCCATCCTGCCGGCGGCGAATCGTGTGGAAGGCTTCGGCATCCCGTTCAGCGCCTACCGCGACTTCATCGAGCACAACAACATCTCGACGCGGACATCACCGCGCGCTCTTGGCCGACCCGCAGGTGGACACCGACCGGGGCTACCGCGACTAACGCCCTCGACAATCTGCGCGACGCCATCCGCGACGGCGCGCTGCAGCCAACTGCCCCACGGCGCTGGGGGCGCGCCTGCGCGAGGTCTACGGCAACGGGGTCGAGACGCAGTTCATCCGCTTCCGCTCCAGCACCAACGCCGAGGACCTGGACGAGTTCAGCGGCGCGGGGCTGTACGACTCGAACGGGCTGCCTGGGCGACGACCTCGACAGCGACAACACGGGCGATCGGTCTGCCCTGAAGCACCGCGCACCGCGAGTGGATCGAGGCCGAGCTGGTGCAGCGCCGCGCTGGGCAGACCGCCCGCGGCTTGCTGGTGGCTGGCCGCCATCATCGCGGACCGCCGAAGGCGACCTGGTGGAGGAGAAGCGCTCGCCGGGCCCTCGTGAAGGTCTGGCGCAGCCTCACTGGAACCTGCGCGCCCACGACGAGCGCGAAGTACTGCAAGCATCCCGCACACCGACGTGGCGCATGGGCATCGCCGTGCAGCCACCTTCGTGCTCGAGCGCCAGGGAGTCGGTGGCCATCCGCCAACCTCACGCCCGACGCGGGCGGCGGTCTACCGTGGTCTCGCAGCTGGGCGAGGTGGGCATCGTGCGGCCCATCGACCCGGGTGCCGTGCCCGAGACGCTCACCTTCCGGCGCAGCGGCAACAGCGCCACGAGCGCGTTACAGGTGGTGGTGCCGTCGTCGCTGTCGCCCGGCGCGGCCGCGCTCTGGAGCCCGCCGAGACCACCACGCTGGCCTCGCTGCTCTTCACCGTGCACGACCACTTCGCCACGAACGTGTATCCGGACTTCACGGACCTGCGCGCCGACATCGAGGATCGAGGTGACGTCCGTGTGACCCCATCGTGATCAAGCAGGCGCGCCCGTACCTGGCCGTGGAGCCGTAGCGTCTGTCCGCCACGGGATCGTCGCGTCAGAGGAACCCCGGGCTGGGGCCCACTGCTCGAACTCCGCTCTGCGCCCACGTTCTGGAGAACAACGTGGTCAAGGCGCCAACGGGCGAACCCTTGACCGTCGAGAACATCAGCATCGGGAACGTGAAGGAGGGACCTCTCATCTCCAGCGACACCGGAAGAGCAAGGTCACCTGCGTCGTTCGCGACGCGCCCGCGAACTGGAGGTCGGGTATTGAACAGGGTCGTCCCACGTGGCCACGAGCTGGTCGTGAAAGTCGACCTTCGGAGGACCTCCACCCGGAGGCCGATGCACCACGCCCGTAGCCCTCGACCGGTACGGAGCGGGAGGCGGCGAACGGAACCGCTCGCCGTCGAGAACCGCGAGAAGTTTCTCAGATTGCCCCCACGCGATTTCTCGTCTGCGCCGAGCGAGAAGATGACGTCTGGGGCCTGAAAACTCTTCTCCGGAGGCACGGAGGAGTCGCCGCACTGCGCGATGAAGGGAACCCACGAGAGGGCGATCCTGTTGAAGAACGCCTCGTCCAACGCACCTCGAGGCCGTCACTTCCATGGGTGCTTGGTAGCGCCTGCTCGCGGGCAAGCTTGGTCCCGACGATGTCAGCGGTTTTTTACGCCGACTCTGCGGCGTCGCCGAGTATCACCTCGTACGACTGGGTCGTCGGACGCAGCTCAGTAGAACGCGACCCGCTCCGACGCGACGCTGCCTTCACCCCATTCGCCAAGAGACACGAAAACGTAGCGATCTCTTCGTGCGCGTCGTGGTTCGAGGAGGGGCCTGGCGGTGCTGCTGGTGGAGCAGCGCGACTTCGCGTGGGGCACGTCAGCCGGTCGTCGAAGATGGTGCACGGTGGCCTGCGCTACCTGGCGCAGGGTGACTTCAAGCTCACGGGACGCCCTGCGCGAGCGCGAGCGGCTGCTGCGCGAGGCGCCCACGCTGGTGACGCGAGGCGGGCTACTTCTGGACCCATCGCGGGGGCAGTCCCCGGGCGCATCGCGCTCGGGCTGGCGCTCGAGCTGTACGACCGCATGGCGGGCATCCGCGACCATCACTTCGTGCCGCGGCAGGAGTACCTGGAGCGCGTCCCCGGCCTCAACTCGGAAGGGCTGCGGGGGCGACGTACTTCACGGACTCCCTCGTGGACGACGCGCGCCTGGTGCTGCGCGTGCTGGACGAGGCCCGCGCCGACGGGGCGCTGGCCATCAACTACATGCGCGTCACGGGGCTGCTGCACGAAGGCCCGCGCGTGGCCGGGGCGCGCATCGAGGACGTGGTCAGCGGCGCCAGCTTCGAGGTGCCTGCCCGCGTGGTGATCAACGCCACCGGTGCCTGGGCCGACGGCCTGCGCGGCCAGCTGGTGAGTGAGACCAAGGTGCGCCCCCTGCGCGGCAGCCACCTGGTGTTCGCGCGCGAGCGCCTGCCGCTCCGCGAGGTGGTGGGCTTCCTGCACCGCAAGGACAAGCGCCCCGTGTTCGTCTACCCGTGGGGTGGCGCCACCGTGGTGGGCACCACCGACCTGGACCACCGCGCCCCGCTGAGCGACGAGCCACGCATCACCGAGGAGGAGCTCGCCTACCTGCTCGGCGGTTTGCAGCGCGAGTTCCCGCAGGCCGGGCTCGGGCGCGAGGACGTGGTCTCCACGTGGGCCGGCGTGCGCCCCGTGGTGGCCTCGGGCAAGGGCATCAGCCCGTCGAAGGAGCGCCGTGACCACGTGGTGTGGGACGACCGCGGGCTCATCACCGTGACGGGCGGGAAGCTCACCACCTTCCGCTCCATCGCGCTCGACGCGCTGGCCAAGGCGGCGCCGCACGTGCCGGGCCTCGACGCGCGCGACGACCGGGCGCCCACGTTCCGGCGAGTGGAGCGCCTGCCCGCGAGCACCCTGCCGCAGCCCGTGCTGGACCGTCTGGTGGGGCGCTACGGCCCCCTCGCGGCGCGCTTCGTGGCCGAGATGCCCGCGAGCGAGCTCGTTCCCATCGGCGGGACCGACACGCTGGTGGCGGACCTGCGCTGGGCCGCGCGGCACGAAGCCGTGGTGCGCCTCGAGGACCTCCTGCTGCGCCGCACGCGCCTCGGCATCGTGCTGCCCGACGGAGGCAGCGCGCAGGTGGAGCTCATCAAGCGCACCGTCCAGGCGGAGCTGGGGCTGAGCGACGAGGCCTACGCGGAGGCATGGAGCACGTATCTGCAGCTGGTGCGCTCGTCCTACGGGCTGCCCGGGTAGTACATCGCGTCAGAGATCTCGGCGGGTTGGCGCCAGGGGAGCGATTGATCTCGCTGCAAGGTCCCCCTGAAGGGTGGGCCCAGGTGGCGAGCGCCTTTCGGCGGGGATATTGCAGCGGGGCCTACGGGTTGTCGATCTCGGGCTTCCCGTGGTGGGTGCCGAGCCTGGTCCTGCCCCGGCTTCCGCCGGGTGCCACGCACCTGGCACAAAGCCCCCCCCCTGACTCACGACGGTGGGATCGCCACGGCCACCGCCAGACTACGGGGTGTCGCGCGGCTGCAGACACAGCACGCGGAGCGCTTCGTGTGTGGGGTCCGTGCCCGAGATGGACGCCATGCACGCGTCGACCTCGGCGCGACGCTGCGCCCAGGCCGCATCCTGCTGGATGTCCAGCACAGGCTCGATGCTGGCGAGGAGGACCATGGCGAGCACGGCAGCCGCCTCGGGGACGTACCAACGCCAGCGTCGCGGCGCGCGGCCCTCCGCGTGCACACGCTGAGCGATCTCGGCGAAGCGGCCCTCGCGCGCGACGTCGAGCGCCCAGCCGAGCATCCCCGACCGGTCTCGGACGAACAGCTGCGCCCGCTCTAGCTCCTCGAGCGCAGCCTGAGCCCCTGTGCTGGGCGAACCAGGGCGCGGGGCTTCCAGGACCTCGGAGAGCTGCTCCCACGGGGTGACGCGCTCGCGCAGGAACCCCACGCGACGAATCGACCGAGCGCCGATCAGGATGCTCCCGCGCAGCCGGACCCTGGTCAGGACGACCGGCAGGAGAAGCAACACCGGGACCCAGCCCAGCAGGGTCCAGTCGCCCCCGCCGTGGACCAGCGCGCGAACGAGCTGGGGGACCGCGAGGGCGAGCGGCAGCACGAGGACGTGGCCGAGCAGATAGCGAAGATCGTGGCGCCCTTGGTATGCGCGGGCAGGAAGACGACGTGGTCGGACTCGAGATGCGCCGGAGGCTCACGGTAGGGGTTCATGGCGCCGGTTGTCGACGCTCGCGCGGCGCGTTTGCTTGGCTCGCGCGAATTCTCGTGACGCGGCGGCAGCCCCTGCCGTGCGGCCTATGGCCCAGCGTTCATGTCGCGCAGGTGGCGGTCCACCGCGCGGCGCATGAGTGGCGCGATCAGCCGGAGCAGCAGCCCCCCCCACCACGTGCGCGGGTGCAGCTCGAAGCTGCGCACGACCCGACAGCCGGTGGGCGTGGGCTCGAAGACCCAGCGCTCGATGAAGTGCGTGGCGAAGCGGCTGAGGGGCGCCGTGAACTCGCTCATGCGCATCACGATGTCGCCCGTGTCGAGCCACGCCGTGATCTCCTCCACGTGGCTGGACCCGTCGCGGTTGGTCACGGCGATTTGCGTCCCCACCACGCCATCCGTGCGCCGCCGGAAGCGCGCCTCTCGGATGCCGGGCAGGGGCCCGTAGCCGCGGAAGTCGGGCCAGTTCTCGAGCGTCAGCACGGCTTCGCCCACCTGCGCGGGGGTCAGCCGCAGCTCGCACAGGGAGCGCACATGGATGGGCGGGCGGGCCATGAGCCTGCTAGTGCGCCGAGCTGAGCAGCCGCTCCAGCTTGGCGAGGCCGCGCTCGAAGTCGGCCCCCAGCATGCTGTCCATGCCCACGATGGCGTCCATCGCGCGGCCCATGAAGCTGAGCTCGCCCTCGATGGTCCAGGTCACGCGTGTCTGCGCCCTGCGGCGCGAGCTCCATGTAGACCACCGCGTGGTCGTCCATGGGCGCCGTGAAGTGCAGCGCATAGTCCACGCGCGTGGGGGTGATCGCCGTGATCTCCATGCGGCCCGAGCCCACGTCCTCGCCGGCCCACGTGTACCAGGCGCCCACGCCCGAAGCCGGGTCCGAGTACTCTTTGATCGACGTGGGCTCGAGCTCGTCCCACGGGTTCCAGAGGATCCACTGGCGCAGGTCCGTGAGGTAGGGCGCCACCACCTCGGGTGTCCCACTCACCACCTGACTGCGCACCACGGTGTAGCTCGTGGGCCGCGTGGCCACGTACGCGCAGAAGCCGGCAATGGCGAGGGCCAGGACACCCAGCACCCCGAGAGCGATCTTCTTCTTCGACATGCGCGCGAGGGTAGCTGGTACGGTGGCCCATGTCTGCTGACTCCTCTCGCGCCCCGCTGGTGTTCGGCGTGGTGTTCTTCTCCCTGATCGCCACGGTCATCGCGCACGTCATCGGCGGCAGCAACCCGTACACGCCCGCGGGCTCCGAGGGCTACGTGTTCCACCAGCCGCTGGTGATCGGGCAGCGCGAGTTCATCGAGGTGCAGCGCGGGCCCACCTCCACGGGCTGGCGTTGGGCGCAGCAGGTCATCAACCTGGACATGCGCGTGGCCACCTACACCGAGCAGATGCAGATCTTCAGCCTCGACAACCTGGAGGTCACGTTCGAGGTGCACGCCCGCATCCGCCTGCGGCCAGGCACCGCCCGCGAGGTCATCGAGCGCTATAGCGGTGCGGACTGGTTCGCCACCAACGTGCGCCGTCCGTATGTGACCGCCACGCGCGAGTCGGTGCGCACGCACGCCGCGTTCGCCATCAAGGACGCGAGCGTGGCCATCGGAGAGGCCATCCTCGCCCGCTTGCGCGAGGAGTACGCCGACAAGCCCTTCGAGTTCATGTCGCTGTCCATCGGCAACATCGAGTACCCGTCCTCGGTGACCGAGCGCGTGGTGGCCAACCTGGCCGCTGAGCAGCGCCGCCAGCGCCGCGAGGTGGAGCGCCAGATCGCGGAGTCCAACGCCGCCATCCGCGAGGTGCGCGCGCGCGGCGAGGCCGAGGCCCAGCAGATCGAGCAGGAGACGCTCACGCCGCTCTTCGTGCAGCACGAGGCGGCCGACCTGTACCGAGCGCTGGCCGACGAGACCGAAGACGAAGACGGTGTGGCGCGCGCCCGTGTGGTGATCGTCATGCCCACCCGCAGCGACCGTGCCGGCGTGCCCCGCATCTACCAAGGAGAAGCCCGATGAAGTCCTCCTCCATCAGCTTCGCGCTCGGCGTGCTCGCGGCCCTCTCGGGGCTGCTGGGCGGCTGCTCCAACGAGTCCACCTCCGAGGGGCACGTGGGCTACATCTACCACCAGCCACTCGTGTTCGGGGAGGCGCGCTACGTGGGCACCCAGGTGGGCCCCACCTCCACCGGCGTGGCCTGGCAACTCTACGTCATCAACGTGGACGTGAGCGCCAAGAACTACACCGAGGAGTTCCACATCCTGAGCCGCGACAACCTGACGGTGGGCTTCGAGTGCCACGCGCGCATCGCCGTGCGCGGCGCGGCCGTGCGCACACTCATCGAGGAGATGGGCTCGGGCGAGACGGTGCCCAACACCACCTGGCCCGAGTGGTACGAGCGCGCGGTCCGTCAGCCCTACCGGAGCGCGGTGCGCGACATCGTGCACGAGTACGAGGCCTACGACATCCAGACCAAGACGCAGGAGATCAGCGTGGCCATCCTGCAGCGCCTGCGCGAGGAGTACGCCGACTCGCCCATCGAGTTCGAGTCCATCTCCATCGGCAACATCGCCTACCCCGACGAGATCAACGCCGAGATCCAGCGCAAGCTGGCCGCCGAGCAGGACCTCGAGCGCATGGCCCGCGAGCGCCAGATCGCCGAGCAAGAGGCGCAGATCGTGGTCACCAACGCACGTGGCCGCGCCGCGGCTCAGCGCATCGTCAACGAGACGCTCACTCCGCTCTACGTGCAGCACGAGATGCTGGAGAGCTTCACGCAGCTGTCGCGGTCCGCGCGCGTGACGGTCATCGCCACGCCCACGAACGACACGGGGGGGTCGCCGGTGGTGCTGGGGCTCTAGCGCGCGAGAATCGCGGAGAGCCGCCGACAACGGGCAGGCATGACTCCGCGCAAGCACGCTCAGCGTCTCCCTCCCACGTCCCAGAAGCCGAGGACCAAGGCGGACGGGGTCTCCCCGCCCCGGCGATCACGGGGGGACGCCATCGAGAAGGCTACTCCCGCAGCGCTCCCCGAGGACGAGGCCACCGTCGCGACGCTCGTGCGTAACGTCGGAGCCATGATCGACGTGGCGCGTCGACAGGTTGCGGTCACGACGAACGCGACCCTGACAGGACTCTACTGGCAGATCGGTCGGCGTGTACGCACTGAGGTGCTCGACGAACGCCGCGCGGCGTACGGGGAGGTGATTGTCTCCGCAGTGGGGAGACAATTGGAGGCGGACTACGGGCGCGGCTTCGGCGAGAAGAGCCTGCGACACATGATCCGTTTCGCGCAGGCTTTCCCGGACGCGGAGATTGTCTCCGCACTGCGGAGACAATCGTCGTGGACGCATTTCAAGCAGCTCAGCTACATCGACGATGAGCTGAAGCGCACCTTCTACGCCGAGATGTGCCGGGTCGAGGGGTGGTCCACACGCGCCCTCACCGAGCGCATCGACGGCATGCTCTTCGAACGCACCGCTCTGTCGAAGAAGCCGGACGCGCTCGTCCGCAAGGAGCTGGCCGCCCTTCAGGACAAGAGCGAGCTCTCCCCCGCGCTCGTATTCCGCGATCCGTACGTGCTCGACTTCCTCGAACTTGCCGACGCGTACAGCGAGAAGGACCCTCGAGACCGCGATCCTCCGAGAGATGGAGCATTTCCTCCTCGAGCTTCGGCACGGGCTTCGCGTTCGTTGCTAGGCAGAAGCGCATCACGCTCGATGGCGACGACTACTACCTCGACCTCTTGTTCTTTCATCGACGGATGCGGCGCCTCGTAGCCGTCGAGCTCAAGATCGGTGACTTCAAACCCGCAGACTCCGGTCAGATGCAGCTGTACCTGAGCTGGCTCGATCGCCACGAGCGCCAGCCTTCCGAGCAGCCCCCGCTCGGAATCATCCTTTGCGCAGGCAAGAAGCGCGAAACAGTCGAGTATCTGGATCTCGACGCACGGGGCATCCACGTCGCTGAGTACGTGACCGAGCTGCCTCCTCGCAAAGTGCTCGAGGAACGTCTGCACCGCGCGATCGAAGCCGCTCGGAACCGGGTTGTACCGGGCAGAGACAGATGACCAACCAGGGGTCCTTGATGTAGGAATGGGGCATGTCTGGATGGAGCCGCATCAGCGGCCGTGAAGCCGAAACCCTCGAGCGGGAGCTGCTGCGCGAGCTTCCGACTGGGCACGTCCTGACGATGCTGCCAGTCCGAGCGTTCGCGCGCCGGCTCGACCGCGACGACGTCGCCTTCGAGCTCAAGGACGGCCGACGCTGCGTGGTGCACCTCACGTGGCGTGTCGGAGCCGATCCAGATTGACCCCACTGGGCCTTCGTGAACGAGCTTCCTGAGGAGGATGCCGGCCACGATTAGACATATCAGCGGCCCCCAGCGAGAGTCGCTGGCGGGCCGCTACTTTCTTTGAATTCACCTCGGCACGACGTCGCGCTGGGGTCACTCACTGCGGGGACCTCGAAAAAAACCACCGCCCATGTCGGCAGCGGCTAGCCTCGTTCGTCCTCGCTACACCCCCCGGACGAAGGGAGCCCCTGACCGATGCTTTACGCCCTGCTTTGCTACAATTCCGAAGACGTCGTCTGTGCCTGGACCAAGGAGGAGGACGACGCCGTGATGGCGCGCCTCGGGGTGGTGCACGAGCGCTGGGAGCGGGCCGGGAAGCTGAAGCCGGCCATCCGCCTGCTGCCGACCACGGCGGCCACCACGCTGCGCAAGGCCGATGGCCTGGTGCTGGACGGGCCGTATGCCGAGACCAAGGAGCAGCTGCTGGGGTTCTACATCGTGGACGTCGAGTCTCTGGAAGAGGGGCTGCAGTTCGCGCGCGAGCTGACCGAGGCCAACCCGGGCGGCGCCTACGAGCTACGCCCAGTGGGGCTCTACCTGCCGGGCGCGCCCATCACGGGCACGCAAGGCTCCGGAGCCTGACGTGAGCGACCTCGGGTACATGCAGGGCGCCCTCGGTGCCGCGCGCCCGCGCGCCGTGGCGGCGCTGCTGCGCTACTTCCGCAACCTCGACCTCGCGGAAGAGGCCTACCAGGAGGCGTGCCTGCGGGCGCTCAAGGTGTGGCCCGAGAACGGCCCCCCCGCGTGACCCGGCCAGCTGGCTCATCATGGTGGGCCGCAACGCCGCGCTCGACAGCGTGCGCCGCAGCGCCAAGCAGACGCCGCTCTGCGAGGCCCCGCCCGAGCGCGTGCACGGCCTGCCCACAGACACCGAAGCCGAGCTGGTGGAGCGCCTGGACGACAGCCACTACCGCGACGACGTGCTGCGGCTGCTGTTCATCTGCTGTCACCCGGAGCTGCCGTCCACGCAGCAGATCGCGCTCGCGCTGCGCATCGTGTCGGGGCTGAGCGTGCCGCAGATCGCGCGCGCCTTCGTGGTGACCGAGGCCGCCATGGAGCAGCGCATCACGCGGGCCAAGGGCAAGGTGGCCGCCGCGGGCGTGCCCTTCGGCAACCCCACGCCGGCCGAGCGCGCCGAGCGCCTGGGGGCCGTGGCCGCCATGCTGCAGCTGGTGTTCAACGAGGGCTACAGCGCGGCCGCCGAGCCCGAGCGCGCGCCCCTGGCGGACGAGGCCATCCGGCTCATGCGCCTCTTGCTGCGCATGTTCCCGGCCGAGCCCGAGCTCATGGGGCTCTTGGCGCTCATGCTGCTGCAGCACTCTCGGGCGAAGGCGCGCTTCAGCGCCGCGGGCGAGCCCATCCTGCTGGACGACCAGGACCGCTCGCGCTGGGATGCACGCCTCATCCACGAGGGCCTCGCGCTCATCGACAAGGCCATGCGCCACCGCGCGCCCGGTGCTTACCAGGTTCAGGCCGCCATCGCCGCGCTGCACGCGCGCGCCAGCACGCCGGCCGACACCGACTGGGCGCAGATCGACCTCTTGTACGGCACGCTCGAGCGCCTGACGCCTTCGCCCGTGGTCACGCTCAACCGCGCGGTGGCCGTGTCCAAGGTGCGTGGCCCCGAGCCCGCCCTCGCCATGCTGGAGCCACTGGGCGAGCGGCTGGCCGGCTACTTCCACTTCCACGGCCTGCGCGGCGGTCTGCTCTTGCAGCTGGGCCGCCCGCAGGAAGCCCGCGCGGCGTTCGACCGCGCCATCGCCCTCGCCACCACGGCCGCCGAGGCAGCGCACATCCGCATGCACCTCGACCGCCTGCGCTGACCCTCTGACCCCGAGCCCCGAGAACTGGAGAATCCGTCATGTCCCGCAAGATCTTCGTCAACCTGCCCGTCAGAGACCTGCCTGCTTCGCGTGGGTTCTATGCCGCGCTGGGCTTCACGTTCAACGAGCACTTCTGCGACGACACCGCTGCATGCGTGGTCATCTCCGAAGACATCTTCGCCATGCTGCTCACCCACGAGAAGTTCACGTCGTTCACCGAGCGCGCCATCCTGGATCCCCAAAAGCAGATCGAGGTGCTGAACTGCCTCTCCTGCGACAGCAAGGAAGAGGTGGACCGCGTGGCCGGCGCCGCCCTGACCCACGGCGGCAAGGAGCCGCGCCCCACCACCGACATGGGCTTCATGTACTACCGCACGGTCGAAGACCTGGACGGACACACCTGGGAGTTCATGTGGATGGACCCAGCCGCCATCCCGGGCTGAGCTCCCGCCACCACCCTTCCCGCTCACCACATCACCGAGAGACACCGTCATGACCACCGAGATCACTCCCATGGACGAGCGCGAGCTCGTGCTCACCCGCCTCGTCGACGTGCCCGCCGAGAAGCTCTACCGCTGCTGGACCGAGCCCGCCCTGCTCACGCAGTGGTTCGCGCCGCTGCCATGGACCACCCCGCACGCCGAGCTGGACGTGCGCGCCGGCGGCGCCAACCGCATCACCATGCGCAGCCCCGAGGGCGAGGACATGCCGAACGAGGGCATCTACCTCGAGGTGGTGCCCAACGAGAAGCTGGTGATCACCGACGCGTTCCGCGCGGGCTGGATGCCCACCGCCGCCGCGTTCATGGTGATCGTGCTGACGTTCACGCCGGAGGACGGCAAGACGCGCTACATCGCACGCGCCCGCCACTGGACCAAGGAGGCCGCCGAGCAGCACGCCGCAGATGGGCTTCCACACGGGCTGGGGCATCTGCGCCGACCAGCTGGTCGCGCTGGCCAAGACGCTCTGAAGCAAGAAGGGACACCGCCATGCTCGACACGCCCGTCATCCTCGAGACCACCCCGCTGATCACCGCGTGCGTGCACGTCACCGTGGCGCGCGACCAGATCCAGCACGTCATGGGCCCCGCCATCAGCGAGGTCTACGGCGCCATCATGGCGCAGCAGCGCACACCCACGGGGCCGTGGTTCACGCACCACCACCGCATCGAGCCCACGCTCTTCGAGTTCGACGCGTGCGTGCCCATCGACCAGCCCATCACGCCGGTGGGGCGCGTGTTCGCTAGCGAGTGGCCGGCCACGCGCGTGGCGCGCGTGATCTACAGCGGCCCGTATGAAGGGCTCGGCGAAGCCTGGCCCGAGTTCAAGGCCTGGCTCGAGCGCGAGGGCCACACGGGCCGCAGCGACCTGTACGAGCGCTACCTGGTGGGCCCCGAGAGCACGCAGGACCCGGCGGAGTACCGCACGGAGCTGATCCAGCCGCTCGCGTGACGCGAGGGCTGTCCGCGAACGATGGAAGCGGGTATCCAAGCCACATGACCAAAGAGACCGGTGGCGATGACGAGAGCAAGCGGGACGGATCAGGTGGAGCACCTCCTTCCGTATCCAGCGATGACGCCAAGGAGCATGCGCTGCTTCACGAGCTCGACCGGGCGCTCGCGAGCGGCCGTGCTCAGCCTGGTGTGTTCGAGCGTCTGACGGCCAAGACGCGCTGAGCTGCGGCAACTGGGTTCGGCGCCCAACGCTTGCGGTGCCGCCCGTTGCCGGGGTAGGGATCATGGATGACCCGCGCCGCGTTCCTGGTTGTGCCCGCGCTCGCTGTGCATGCGCTGTGCTTCGTGATTGGCTGCGGTGGAGGCGGCGACGGAACGCCGGACGATGCGGGTCCGAATGCGGACGGTGGCCAAGGCATGGACCAAGCCATCGATTCGGCCATCGTGGACCTGGGCCCCGAAGAGCCCATCACCCCCGATGACCCCGGCGCGGCCGACGTGCGCTTCGAGATCGCGTCGGCCAGCGACCGCCACGCGATCAGCCCATGGATCTACGGGTCCAACCAGGTGGACGATGGCGACACGCACGGCGTCTCCATGGGCCGCATCGGGGGCAACCGCTGGACGGCCTACAACTGGGAGACCAACGCGTCCAACGCGGGCTCCGACTACCTGTACCAGAACGACACCTACCTCGGCGGCGGCTCGGCTCCCGGAGGCGCTGTCGCTGGGCCCGTGGGCGACCTGCACGACGCGGACCTCGGCGCGCTGCTCACCGTGCCCATCGCGGGCTGGGTGTCGGCCGACACCACGGGGCCCACGCCCAGCGACGGCAGCGGGCGTGGCACACGCTTCCTGCCAACAGAGGCCACTGGGGGCACGCTCGGGGGCGCGCCCAGCCTGAGCGACGGCACCGTCTACACCGACGAGTTCGTGGACTGGGTGCGGCGCACGCTCATGCCCAGCGGCACGGTGTTCTTCTCGCTCGATAACGAGCCCGACCTCTGGTCCAGCACGCACTCCGAGATCCACCCCACCGCGGTCACCTACGCCGAGCTGGTCACGCGCAACGTGGAGCACGCCACGGCCATCACCAGCGTGGTGCCAGCTGCCGTGGTCTTCGGCCCCGTGAACTACGGCTACGCCGGCTTCATGAACCTGCAGGCCGCGTCCGACGCCATGGGGCGCGACTTCATCGACTTCTACCTGGACGCGATGAGCGACGCCGAAGACACCGCAGGGCGCCGCCTGGTGGATGTGCTGGACGTGCACTGGTACCCCGAGGCGCAGGGCGGGGGCGTGCGCATCACCGGCGACGAGACGGGCGATGCCATCGCGACCGCGCGCATGCAGGCCCCACGATCGCTGTGGGACGCGAGCTACACGGAGACCAGCTGGATCACGGGCTGCTGCAGCGACGGCGCCATCCGCTTGATCCCGCGGCTACAGGACAAGATCGACGCGCACTACCCTGGCACGGGCATCGCCATCACCGAGTACAACTACGGCGCGGCCGGGCACATCTCGGGCGGCGTGGCGCAGGCCGACGTGCTGGGCATCTTCGGACGCGAGGGCGTGTTCGCGGCCATGTGGTGGCAGCTCTCCGCCGAGCGCGCCTTCGTGGACGGCGCGTTCGAGATGTTCCGCGACTTCGACGGTGCGGGCTCGCGCTTCGGTGACACCTCCATCTCGGCGACCACGTCCGACGTCGCGCGCGTGTCCGTGTATGCCAGCGTGGACGCGGCCACCTCGGGCCGCATGGTGGTGGTGGCCATCAACCGCAGCAGCCAGGCGCTCTCGGCCGGCATCCGCATCGCCCACACGCGGCAGTTCAGCTCGGCGCGCGTCTTCCGACTCACCGCGGCGTCCCCGTCCCCGGCCGCCGATGGAACCGTGACGCTCTCCCTGACCAACGCGCTGACGGTCATGCTCCCCGCGCGCAGCGTGACCACCCTCGAGCTGGTGCCCTGAGGGCACCGGCGTCACAGCGTCACGGCGGCGGCGGCGCGGGCGGCCCACGTGGACCAGTCACGACGTATGTCGTCGAACGTGGTGGTGCCGGTGAGGGTGTAGTTGGACTCCGTGATCTCGGTCGCGGCGCACACGCTCGCCGTGGGACCGGTGACGCAATAGATCCCGCGCCTCGAGCTGTCGGTCCGCGCCAGGGCCCGCGCGACGAGACGGAACTCGTTGCCGCTGGCGTCCGTGCCTTGCGCGGAGGCGCCAGCGACCGTCACGTTCTGGATTCCAGCGGCGCGCAGCGCCCCGCCCAGCGCCTCTCCCTGCGGGAGCAGCTGGCCCTGCAGCTGCGCGAGGATGCGCTCCCTCACCGCGGTCCCAGGGCCGCGCACGGCCAACGCCACCACGCTGCCCTGGACGCGCGAGACGTTGATGCCGGGCCCGGTGCTCTCCACCGTGACCGTCACCGTCTGTCCGCGCTGGCCCGTCGCGACGAACGACCAGTCCACCAGCGGGTCCTGCGGTCGCTGCTCCCTGGGCACGAAGCCATAGCCCACGAAGCGAGCGCTCACGGCAAGGGCGCTGGGGGCCGCCGCGAGGGGCGGATCGGTCAACGGGGGGATCGTGGGCGGCCACTGGTCGATGGCCGGCTGTACCGCTGCTTCGGCTTGCTGTTGCGCCACGGCGGCGACCGCGCTGGCCATGTTGGCGTCGTTCTCGGCCTGACGGTCGGCTTCCTCCTGCTCGGTCATGTGCTCGGACACGAGCGAGACGATGCTGCCCACGACCACCAGCGCCGTGAGCACGGCGCCGGCCACCACGAGCTTCGTGCGATGTGTCTTGGCCAGCGTGAGCAGCGGCACAGGCGTCTCGCCGCGCAGGCGCGCCGCCCGGGACCGGATCCTGTCGATGGCAAAGGCCCCCAGCGCCCCGCTCAGGGCTGACACCATCAAGGCAAAGAGCCCGTTGACGATGTAGCCGTTGGTGAGGAACGCCAGGACACCGGTCAGGTTCATGAGCGCGAAGCCAGTGGCTGCCACCGCGAGCGCCCAGTGGGCCAGCATGGCTGGCATGTCCAGCCCGGGGAGCCGCGGGAAGTCGGTCCCCCGCGCGGGGAAGCCCTGCGCCGCAATCCCCTGCGTGAGCCACGGGGTGTATCCCGCGACGAACGCCTCCTGGCCCTCGTACCCCGCGAGCTTCTTGGGCACCAGGAACTCGTACACGAGCCCGTTGGCGAGTGTCAGGCGCATCCCGATGGATCCGAGCGCGAACGCCTGGAACGTCTCCGCCTTCACCAGGTCAGCATGCTCGATGGCGGCCGGTGAGCCCGCCTTTCGACCAAAGAGCCGGCCACCGCGCGTGAACAGCAGCAGGCGTTCGTTGGTCACGGCCACCTGAAAGTCTTCGAGGTACGCAAAGCGGATGAAGCGCAACGTCCGCACCAGCGCGGGGACCTGGCGCTCCACGTAGGCGGTGCTGGTGACGGCCTCACCCGGACGGAGGTGCGGGGCGGCCATGGCGGCGATCGCGGCGTCGTGCGCTTGCATGGCGGAAAGCTAGACCGCGCGTGGCGTGGAGCTCCCTTATTGGCACCTTAATTCGTTCGTCCATTGTGCTATCCAGGGCTGGACTGCATCCCGAGTCGTAGGAGGTCCACTTGTCCCGTCAGGCACGCGTCGCGCTCGTTCTCTGCGCTGGTACGTTGAGTATGCTCTCGGCCGTGGGCTGGGGTGTGGCCCAGCCGGCGGCCACGCCGAGCCCCGGCGCAGCGCCCACGCCCACGCCCGAGGCCCTCATGGAGGGCGTGCCCACGAAGATGGGGCGGCGCATCGTGAGCCAGCTTCGGACGGCCCATGGGGCCATGCCCACGGTCTTGCGCGCGGCCCATCTCACCCAGCCCGACGGGGGCGAGCAGGTCTTCTTCGTGTACGAGTACTCCCTCTTCGATGCCTGCGTGGCCGCCGCCCCCTCACGCGCCGAAGGGCGCCAAGCGTGCCGCGATCGGCTCCAGGAGGACGCGCGCTGCACCACCGCCAAGGCGGCGTTCGTCACCGTGGCGGCCACGCCCGCTGGCCGCGCCGCAGGCACCGGAGGCGCCATCACGGTGGTGTTCGACGCGGACGTGCGCCGCGGTTGCCGCACCCACCGCGTGCTCGAGGTGGCCCTGCGCGACGTGGACGCGGACCAGCGGCCGGAGCTCTTGGTAGACATCGTGGGCTCGCATCCGGAGCGCGGCTTTCGCTCGGGCAACGAGTACGAGCGGCGCCTGCGGGACCTTGTGATCTTCGATGCCACCGGGCGGGAGCAGCTCCATGCGGAGCTCGGGGCCTGGGGCCCGACCGACGACGAGAGCGCCACCAGCAGCGTGTCCGCGCGCTGGAGCATGCGGGACACCAACGCCGACCGTCGCCCCGATGTGGTGGTGGAGTCGTTCGCCTACGAAGAGATGTACGACTGTCCGGTCACCGACGACGGCTGGTTCACGCCGCGCTCGGAAGACGACGAAGACGGCTACGAGTGCTCCGGTGCGCCACGGCTCACCACGTTCCGCTACGACACGGCGCGTGACGTCTTTGTGGAGTAGCCCAGCGCGCGCCGCCGCGCTGTACGTGACGGCCGGCATGGTCACGGCCGGTGTGGTGGCCAGCTCCCTGTCGTGGGCCGGGGCGCGCTCGCAGGTCGCCACTCCGGCAGCGCCCGCGGCGAACCTCGTGACCCCACGCGGGTGTGCCGGCTGCCACGCCGAGGTCACCCGCGAGTGGCAGGAGTCGCTGCACGCCCAGTCGTTTCGCGACCCCATCTTCCAAGCCGAGTTCCAGCCTCACCCGGCCGAGGACTGCGTGGCGTGCCACGCGCCGCTCGCCACGAACCTGGTGGCGCCCGCGGAAGCCGACGCGCGCGAAGGCGTGGGGTGCGTTTCGTGTCACATGGACGCCGCGGGGCACATCCTCGGATCCGCGCGGGGCAGGCAGCGGTCGAGTGCATCGGCTCCCGCAGCGGCAGGCCAGGTAGACCCACCGCACCCCTGTGCAGCGCAGCGGTGAAGGCTCGGCTCGGCGGCGCTCTGCGCGCGCTGCCACGAGTTCGCCTTCCCGCCTCCGCGCGCGGGGGCCTGGGCTACGACCCGGCGATCTTGCAGCAGGCCACGTTCACCGAGTGGCGCGCCTCGCGCGCCGGTCGCCAGGGCTCGCGTGCGTGGGCTGTCACATGCCCCGACGCGCCGACGGCCACTTCGACCACCGCATGCCGGGGGCGTCCGCCGAGCTGCTGGCACGCGCGGTCCGCGTCCAGGTGCGCGCCACCCGCGACGCCGACGGGGTCACCGTGCGGGTCACCTTGCGGACACGGGAGGTAGGGCACGCGCTCCCCACCGGCGACATCTTTCGGCGCCTCATCGTGCGGGCCGAGCTCGGCAGCGAGCGCACGTCCACCGAGCTGCGCCGCTACTTCGGCACCAGCCACGTGGGGGCGCGCTGGTGACCCACGGAGATCGACGACACCCGCGTGATGCCGGGCCGCCCGCGCGTGGTCACGCTGCGCCTGCCGCGCGTCCCCGGTGCGAACCGCGTCCGCTGGAGCGTGGCTCGCGCGCCTCGACCCGAGCGTGGCGCAGGCTCGCGCGCTGCCGATGAGCGATGTGGAGACGGTGTTCGAGTCGGGCGAGGCCCTGGTACGCTAGCGAGAACACGTCACAGCCCGCTGCTAGCCTGTGGGCATGTGCGGTCGCTACACGCTGTCCGGAGATGCCCGAGTGGTCGGGCTCCACATCCGCATCCCGGATGAGCTGCTGCTGAGGGCCCCGCTACAACGCCGCGCCCGGCGCGCACCAGCTGGTGGTCACGCGCGACCCGGGCGGGCAGCTCACGCTGGGGAGCTGCGCTGGGGGTGCGCGCGCGGGGCAGCGCGTGGAGAACGCGCGGCGAGTCGCTGGGAGCGCCCGTCTGGCGGAGCACGCCGGCTCGCGCTGCGTGGTGCCGGCCGATGGCTACGTGGAGTGGCAGAAGACGCCTCGCGGGAAGCAGCCGCTGTGGCTCCGAGACGCGAGCGAGCCGGGGCGCACGCTGTGGATGGCGGGCCTGGTGCTGCCGGATGGGTTCGTCATCATCACCACGCCTCCTTCGGGCGACGTGGCGGCGGTGCACGACCGCATGCCGGCGCTGTTGGGGGCTGACGTAGTGGACGCGTGGCTCAGCGCGCCGTGGTCGGCGGCGCGTGCGTTTCTGGTGCCTGCACCAGAAGGGTTGCTGGCGGCACGGCTGCTGGGGGCGCGCATCAATTCGAGCCTGCACGACGACGCGCGGTGTTTGGAGGCGCCTGAGCCCGCGGCCCAGCTGCAGCTCTTTCGGGACGCCGCGCGCTAGCGGCAATCGCCTCGAGGGTGACCGAGATCGCGCTGGCACGAACCGCTGAGCGCTCCGCACCTTGCGCATGGCCCGGCGGCCATCTAGCTTCGGTAACAGAAGCTATCATCCAACCCGCCCGCGAGACCCACGCGGCGCGCACCGAAGGACACGCATGAAGACCAAGATCACCGAGCTGTTCGGCATCGAGCACCCCATCATCCAGGGGGCATGCACTTCGTGGGCTTCGCCGAGCTGGCCGCGGCGGTCTCCAACGCTGGCGGGCTCGGCATGATCACCGGGCTCACGCAGCGGTCGCCGGAGCTCCTGGCAAAGAGATCGCGCTGCCGCGAGATGACCAGCAAGCCCTTCGGCGTGAACCTCACGTTCCTGCCCAGCCTGAACACGCCCGACTACCCGGGCTACGTGAACGCCATCATCGACGGCGGCGTGCGCATCGTGGAGACGGCTGGCCGCAACCCCGAGGCGTACATGCCCACGCTGAAGGCGGCGGGGGTGCGCGTGATCCACAAGTGCACCTCGGTGCGCCACGCGCTGAAGGCGCAGGCCATCGGCTGCGACGCCGTGTCGGTGGACGGCTTCGAGTGCGGCGGCCATCCGGGGGAGGACGACATCCCCAACATGATCCTGCTGCCGCGCGCCGCCGACGAGCTGAGCATCCCGTTCGTGGCCTCGGGCGGCATGGCCGACGCGCGCTCCCTGGTGGCCGCGCTCGCCATGGGCGCCGAGGGCATCAACATGGGCACGCGCTTCATCGCCACCAAGGAAGCGCCCGTGCACGAGAAGGTGAAGCAGGCCATCGTGGCCGCCACCGAGCTGGACACGCGCGCCTGGTCATGCGGCCGCTGCGCAACACGGAGCGCGTGCTCACCAACGCGGCCGTGGAGCGGCTGCTGGTGAAGGAGAAGGAGCTGGGCGACAAGCTCACGTTCGAGGACATCCGCGAGGAAGTGGCGGGCGTGTACCCGCGCATCATGCTGGAGGGCGACATGGACGCCGGCGCGTGGTCGTGCGGCATGGTGGCTGGGCTGATCCACGACATCCCCACGTGTGACGAGCTGATCAGCCGCATCATGCGCGAGGCCGACGCCATCATTCAGGGCCGGCTCGTGCGCATGCTGGCCCTGAGCTAGACCCGGCGCATGTCACGTTCGTCGCTCAGCGGTGTGGACTGCGGCGTTGCCCAGGCGCTCGACATCATCGGCGAGTGGTGGACGCTGCTGATCCTGCGCAACGCCTTCCACGGTATGCGCACCTTCGACGCGTTTCAGGAGCACCTCGGCATCTCGTCGAGCGTGCTCAGCGCGCGCCTGAAGACGCTGTGCGAAGCGGGCGTGCTCGAGAAGCTGCCGTCCGAGCACGACGGCCGCTCGTTCGAGTACCGGCTGACCGAGCGTGGCCTCGACCTCTACCCGGTGCTGGCCGGGCTGGTGCTGTGGGGCGAGAAGTGGTTCCCGAACGGGCGCGGCCCGCGCACGCAGCTGCTGGACAAGCGCACCGGCAAGCCCGTGGACGGCGTGCACGTGCTGGCCCGCGACGGCACGCGCCTCGGACCGCGCGACGTGACGCCGGTGGCAGGACGCGGGGCCGATGAGAAGGTGCGCGCGCTGGTGGCGCACCGGAAGACGCGCCGCGCGTAGCCACGCAAACTCGGGTACCTTTCGCGCTGTTCACAGCCCCAGGAGACGCCGAGATGTCCATGAAGAGAGTCCTGACCGCGTTCGTGCTCCTCGCGGGAGCCAGCCTCGGCCCGAGCGGGTGCGGCTCCGCGCCGCCACCGTGTGTGTGCCCGTGCGCCGAGGGCGTGGGGGCAGGCGCCGCGCCGGAAGCCGAAGCGCCGGCGGACGACGCGTGGGCCGGTGGCGAAGACACGAGCGGCGTGCAGCGCTTCGCCGTCCCCGTGACCGCGGAGCAGCCGAGCCAGGGGCCTGCGGACGCGCTGGTCACTATGGTGGTCTTCAGCGACTTCCAGTGCCCCTTCTGCGCTCGGTTGAACCCCACCATCGAGCAGCTGATGCGCGCCTACCCCACGCAGCTGCGCGTGGTGTGGCGCAACCTGCCGCTGGCCTTCCACCCGAACGCGATGCCCGCCGCCGAGGCCGCCATGGAGGCCTTCGCGCAGGGCGGTGACCGGGCGTTCTGGCAGATGCGACCTGCTCTTCGAGCACCAGCGCGACCTCACGCGCGAGACCCTGGACCGCCTGGCCGCCCAGTTGGGCCTCGACACGCAGCGCTTCCAGGCCGCCATGGACAGCCACGCGCACCAGGACGCCATCGAGGCGGACATGGCGCTGGCGGAGCAGATCGGGGCCCAGGGCACGCCCAACTCGTTCTTGAACGGCGTGCAGGTCACCGGCGCACAGCCCTTTGAGTCGTTCGTCGAAGTCATGGACGCGGAGCTCGCGCACGCCCAGCGGCTGGTGCGCGCCGGGACGCCGCAGGGTGAGGTGTACGCCGCCGTGACCCGCGACGGACTCACCGAAGTGCCGCCGCCACCCGATGCGCCCGAGCCGGAGTACCCAGCGCCGGCGCAGCCCGACCCGGCCGCTGTCTACCGCGTGCCGCTCGATGGCCGGCTGCCGCAGCGCGGCCCCAGCAACGCGCTGGTGACGGTGGTGGTGTTCAGCGACTTCCAGTGCCCCTTCTGCAGCCGCGTGGAGCCCACGTTCACCCGTCTGCTGGACACCTACGGTCGCGACCTGCGCGTGGTGTGGATGAACAACCCGCTCGCCTTCCACCAGAACGCGCTGCCTGCGGCCATCGCCGCCATGGAGGCCTTCCAGCAGGGCGGCGACGGATGTTCTGGGCGCTCCACGGAAAGCTCTTCGAGAACTCGAACGACCTCACGCGCGAGACCATCGAGCGGCTGGCGCAGGAGGTGGGTCTCGACATGGGGCAGCTTCGCGCGGCGCTCGACCAGCGCGAGCACGAGCAGGTCATCCTCGCCCAGCAGGCCTTGGCGGTGAGCCTGGGCGCCGCCGGGACACCATCGTCGTTCATCAACGGGCGGAACCTGCGCGGCGCGCAGCCCTACGAGGCGTTCGTTGTGGTGGTGGAGGAGGAGCTGGCCAAGGCGCGCGCGCTGGTGGCGCGGGGCACGCCGCGCGCGCGGGTGTACGCCCAGACCATCCGCGACGGCGCCACCACCCAGCAGATGCTCCCCACCACAGCTAGCGGTGATGAAGCGGCGGCTGCAAACCCGCGCATCGAGCTGCCCGTCCCCCGCAGCGCCCCTTCCCGTGGACCGGCGCGCGCCACCGTGGTCATCCAAGAGGTGGGCGACTTCCAGTGCCCCTTCTGCTCGCGCGTGCAGCCCACCATCGCGCAGCTGCTGCAGGACTACGACCGCCTCGTGCGCCTGGTCTGGCGTGGACCATGCCGCTGCCCTTCCACCCCAACGCCACATCGCGGCCCAGGCGGCGCGCGAGGTCTTCCGCCAGGGCGGGAACACTGCGTTCTGGGCCTACATCAGCCTGCTCTTTGTGAACCAGCAAGACCTCTCGCGCGACACGCTCGAGCGCCTGGCCCAGGAGGTGACCGGGGTCAACATGGCGCAGTTCCGCCAGGCCCTCGACACCGAGCGCCACCGCGCCGCCGTGGACGCCGACTCCGCCGCGGTGCAGGCCGCCGGCATCACGGGCACGCCGGGCTTCGTGATCAACGGCGAGCACGTGTCGGGCGCCGTGCCCTACGAGCAGCTGGCCGCGGCCGTGGAACGCGCGCTCGCCGAGGCGGACGCCCGCTAGCGCGCGAGTGAGCCGACCTCAGTCGAAGACCGCGTCGAGTCTCGGCAGAGAGGACGCGCAAAGAGTAGTCCACGAGTTCATCGCGGGTGGCGCGGGCGATGCGCTCCTCGGCGGAACCCGGCAGGACGCCGAACTTGAACGCGAGCTGCCGCGCAAGCACCTCGCGTTGGCCGTTCAGGAGGCCCTCCTGGATGCCCTTGACGAGGGCCCTCCCCTGGATGCCCTTGACGAGGCCCTCCTGGAGGCCTTTGACGAGGCCCTTCCCGGATGCCTTCGGTGCGGCCCTTCAGCATGCCGCGTTGGATGAGTTGTTCGGCGAGGGTTCCCACTGGATCTCCATGGAAGGGTCGAGGTTTGCGCGGAGCAGGGCGTGCACCGCGTCCATGTCACCGTTGGCGGTTTCGAAAGTGTAGCGCAAGAGACGGGTGCGGTAGTCGCGGAACCCAGGATCCTGCGAGAGCGTACGGAGGTCGTCGACGATCAGCTCCAGCTCATCTTCGAGCGCCGACGCGGCGCGGCTTGCTGCAGAATGAAGTAGGCCACACGAAGCGAGACGCTGAGATCCGCCCGCGCGGCTAGCGTCTCAGGCGCGAAGCCCGCGAGGTCTTCGAGCAGATAGGTGCTCGAAGGGATGAAGGGCGCAACCAACGCTTCGAGGCCCGCTGGGAGCTTGAGGCGCTCCAGCATGGTGCGAGGAGCACGCCAGTCGGCGCCGTGGCTGATCACGAGCGGGATCACCGCCGTCAATGCCAAGCCCAGCCGCCGCTGTCGCTCCCAGAGCCGGACCTGCACACCCAGCGCTCGCAGGACCATGTCTGCGTCAGGCGCCGACTGCACCTCGGCGAAGATGTGCACCCACAGGGACTGGTCGAGCCCCGCGAAGGGCACCTCCCAGACCGCGTCGCTCTGCGCGCGTGCAGTAAGGCATCGACGATGCGCGCGGGCGCAGGTCGCAGGCGGCCCAGGTCCAGGCGGGCGAGCAGGTCAGCCGGGAGCACCGCCGCGATCGCGGAGCGCGCGTTGTCCAGCGACCTCGAGCGCGCTGCGGATGAGGCCGTCGTGCGGCTGGCCCTGCGCTGGCTTGGAGCGTTTGGATGCCATGAGCGCCCCTTGTCGGTCCACCCAGAACGGGATTGCTCACGAGGTGTCCAGGAAGCCGAGCGCCGCTAGCGCCGCCACCCCGCGCCGGATCTCCGCTCCAGGCGGCGAGTGCGTTGACGGCTACGCGCCCGGCAGCGTGACCAGTGGGGTGCCCAGCACCTCGAGCACGGTGCGGCCGAGCGCCAAGAGCCGCCCGTCATCGCCGCGCCGCCCCACCAGCTGCACGCCCAGCGGCCGCCCGTTCACCAGCACGGGCAGGCTGATGGCGGGGTTGCCGGCCGCGTTCAGCGCCGCGGTCCACGCGCCCAGCACGGCGGCCCGCTCGAAGCGCTCACCCGCATCGCACCCGCTCAGCTCCCCCACGGCGGGCGGCGGCACGGCCACGGTCGGCACCAGCCACACGTCCATGTCGGCGAAGAGCGCGTCCACGCGGGCGGTGATCACGTCGCGCGCCCGCAACGCGGTGGCCTTGTCCACCTTCTGGCCCGCGCGTCGCGCAGCCAGCGCGTGGTGGGCTGCAAATAGCGCGGGGCCAGCACCGGCGTGTTGGCCACCAAGTACTGAAAGATGGGCAGGAACTCCGCCCGCTGCCCACCAGCGGCTGGCCCTCGCCCACGTGGTGGCCCAGCGAGGCGAGCGCGCGCGCCACTTGCCCCACCGCGGCCTGCACCGTCGGGGTGCGCGGCGATGATGGAGGCTCTCCACGGTGACCGCCACGCGCAAGCGCGGTGGCGCCTGCCGGCACGCGGCCAAGAGCCCGGCGCCCTCGGGGAAGCCACACAGCGTGTCCAGCAGGGCGGCGGCGTCGGGCACGCTGCGCGCCAGTGGGCCCACCACCGAGATGCCGATGGTCTCGAAGGTCTCGTGCGGGTTGGGCACCAGCCCACGCGTGGCCTTGTGCCCCACCAGCCCGCAGAACGCCGCGGGGATGCGGATCGAGCCGCCCCCATCGCTGCCCGGCGCGATGGGCAGCAGCCCGCCCGCCACCGCCGCCGCCGAGCCCCCAGACGAGCCTCCCGCCGTGCGCGTGGGGTCCCACGGGTTGCGCGTGGGCGGCGCGAGGTCCGTCTCCACGAACGGCAAGATGGCCAGCTCCGACGTGCTGAGCTTCCCGGTGATCACCATGCCCGCGCGGCGCACCGTTTTGCTGGTGACGTCGTCCATGGGCGCCCGCATGTGCCGCCACGCGCGCGGGCCATCTGCGCCGGGGAAGCCCGGCCGTGAAGTGCAGGTCTTTCAGCCCGGTGGGCAGCCCCAAGCCGGCCCGCGCGGCGCGCTGGAGGGTCCCGCCGCCGCTCGGTCCAGCATGCGCGCGGCTCGCAGCGCCCGCGTACGCGTGCACGAAGGCCCTGACGCCCCGTCCCGCGGCGATGCGCTCGAGGTACGCGGCCGTCAGCGCCTCGCAGGTGACCTCACCTCGCCGCAGGGCTGCGGACTGATCGAGCGCCGACTGCGCCATGAGCTCGTCGTGGGGAGCACCCGGGCCTCAGCCCAGCCTTCGCCGCGCAGGTACTTCCCAATCAGCGTGGCGCTCGTCGTAGCTGCGCTGGAGCGCGCTGCGGACGAACGGCTCCACCACCTTGCCCACCCCAGCGGGATCTTGGCGTCGATGTCGAAGTGCACGATACGCGTGAGCCTGTCGGTGCCCAGCGGCTCCACGGCCTGGTAGCCCGTGATGGTACGATGTTGCCGCGCGAGGTGCACCACGAAGTCGTAGCGCCCGGTGGCCCCGTCGGTCTGGTCTCCCTCGTGGAGGGGCGGTCGTCGCCCATGACCTTGCGCACCACGGCGGGCACGTCCTGGCTGGGCCAGGTCTTCACCTCGCGCACGCCCTGTCTCGGGTCGCGCTGGATGAGCTGTAGCGCATGCCCAGGATCTTGTGGGATCGTCTCCTGGTGTGCTCGCTCAGTGGATCTTGGCGATGAAGTTGACGGGTCGGTGGGGATCGTGGCGCAGTGTGACCTGGGTAGGCTGGGCCGGCGTTCATACCACCTTCCCATGCCTGGGGTGTAGCCCCTGCTCGACGCCTGGCCGCTCGCAGATAAATGCCCCGGAATCACCCCCAGGGGCCGGAATGTTGGGTATAACGAACCCCTGAATGATGTCGGACAACAGTCGCACCACGACACGCTTACCGCCGGCGCGCCCTTTCGCACCGCCGGCTGGCCGAGCACCAGGGCCGCGACTATGGCGAGCTGGACGACGGCCGCGGGAAAGTGCGCATCTGGCACCTGGGTCACCGCATCGTTAAAGTTCGGAGTCGTCGGGGTCCATCTGCGAGGGCCACTCTCGGACTTCATCATCGCCTTCCACAAGAAGCACACCGAGGGCCACCCGCGGCCGTGGTTTCACGTTCGGCAACTGGATGACGCTGCTGGCCCACACCCCGAGGTGCGCCGCAACCTCACCGAGTGGCAGCGGCAGATGCGCTACGACGAGACCTACGTGGCGCACAACTCGCGCCTCCTGGCCATGGCGCGGAGCCTCGCCAACGGCGTGCTCGAGAACACCATCCACGTGCTGACCGACGAGGAAGCCCTGGACGACGTGCTGATCTCCGTGCGCAAGCGCACGAGCGTCGACGCACGTTTCCGGGTTAGGCCCAAGCCGATGACGAAGTTCCCCACCCGCCCCCTCCGGGCGCGCCTTTCGCACGCTGCTGGCCGAGCACCAGGGGCGGGACGTCGAAGAGCTGGACGACGGGCGCGGGAAGGTGCGCCTCTGGCACCTGGGCACCACATCGGCATCTTCGAGTCGTCGGGCTCCATCTGCGAGGCCCACTCCGACCTTCATCGTCGCGTTCCACAAGAAGTACATCGAGGCCCACCCGCGGCATGGCGGCACACGTCCCGGCAACTGGACCGACCTGCAGGCCTACACGCCGGACGTGCGCCGCGGCCTCACCGAGTGGCAGCGCACCATGAA
>JADJJE010000011.1:300000-377372 GCA_016706685.1 Sandaracinaceae bacterium
TCGGCGCGACGCTCCATGCCGAAGGCCATGGGGTCCACGGGCGCATGAAAGCGAACGCCCGCTCGCTTGCCCGGGCGCACGCGCACGTGCTTGGCGGGCAGCACCTCGTTGGTGCCGATGACGGTGACCGGCAGGATGGGGATGCCCGTCTGCAGCGCCAACATGAAGCCGCCGGACTTGAACGGCAGCAGGCGCCCGTCCTCCGAGCGGGTGCCCTCGGGGGCGATCCACACGTGGATGCCGGACTCGATGTGCTTTCGCGCCAGATCCAAGGCGTCGCGGGCGCGCTGGTGGTCGCCGCGGTCGATGTTGACGAACTCGGCCGCGGCCATGGCGGGCCCCAAGACGGGGATGCGGAACATCTCCTTCTTGGCGATCATGCGCAGCGTGGCCGGGTAGAGGTGCATGAGCACGAAGATGTCGTAGGTGCTCTGGTGGTTGGAGATGACCAGGTGCGGGCGGGTGGTGTCCACGTGCTCGAGGCCCTCCACGAACGTCTCGATCTCGGCGTGCCGCACGGCCGCCGCCGACCACTGCGCGAGCCGCGCATTGCAGCGCTCGCGCGGCACCGGCCCGGTGGCGGACTCCAACACGGTGGGCGCACAGATGCGGAGGGTCTCCCCGACGGTCAGGAGCGCGATGCTGAGCTTGGGCTTGGACATGCCTGCGGAGGATGGTCGGGCCTGGTCCGGCGCGCCAGTGGCGAAGGTGTGCAGCACTCTCGTCGGAGTCGCCCACCTTCGCGGGCGGCAGCTCAGAAGCCTTGACCGACGCAGGTGGAAGACGCTGCGTTGCTGTTGGTTCCGTTCGGACACGTGGTGTCCGAGTAGATGGCAGCCTCAGGGAACAGGGGGGTACCGGTGGCCCCCGTGAGGTTCGCCATGGAGAGGTTCGTCAACGAGAGACTGGAGCCCTGCAGGTTCGCGCTAGACAGATTCGCGCCCGCCAAGTTCCAGCTCGCCAACGACGCGTCGCTGAAGTTACCGTTCGAGAGATCCACGCCCGGCCCCAGGATGGCGTTGAACCCAACCACGTTGGGCAGCGCGAGGCAGCCAAAGAGCAACGGCAGGGCGGATGGACACGCTTCGACGGCCCGTAGGCGCGCGTTCGTCAAGTTGGCGGGGGAGGACCCGTCTGCGTTCGCGAAGTTCGACATCTCGAGGTTGGCGAACAGGAAGTTGGCGTTGGTCAAGTCCGACCCGATGAAGCTCGCGTTGAGCAAGTCGGCATTCTGAAAAGAGGCGCCAGCCAAGTTGGCGTTGTCGTTGCTACTTCGATCGATGACTGCATCGAGAAAAACTGCTCCGGGGAGCGTGGCAGCCGTCAGGTCTATCCAAGACATGTCGGCCTGGTCGAACCGGACCCCAGTCCCCGAGGCATCGCGCAGGGAGGCACTGTCCAAGTTGGCCCCCACAAAGCTGACGCCATCCAGGAGGGTGCCTTCGAGATTCTGCGTCGACAGGTCGACGCCGTCGAAACTCACGTTGGTGAGGTCCACATCGGGCCCGACGATGCTGAAGCGCGACACCGGCAGCACCGGGGTGACGCATGCAAAGCTCAACGAAGGAAGGTTCGCCGGGCAGCTCACCACACTGCCCGTGAAGGTGCCTGTGAGCACGGCACTGGTGAGGTCTGCTCCCATCAGCCGCGCGTCTCTCAGGTTCGACTCGAAGATGGCGGCCATGGTCAGGGACGCATCCGTCAGGTTCGCGGACTGCAGGTTGACGTTCGTGAGGCTGATGTTGTCGAGCGTGGCGCCCACGAAGCTCGAACTGTTGAGAAAAGCACCGTCTATCGCAACGCCCGAGAGGTCCACCCCATCCAAGTTCAAGTTCGGCCCGATCAGGGCAAAGCGCGCAGGGTCGTCGCCGCGCGCGACGCACTCGTAGTCACTGTGCAGTGTTGCACCCGAGCATCCGACCAAGTTTCCCGTGGCCGTCCCCTCGAGGTTTGCTCCCGTCAGGTCCGCGTCCGTCAAGTTGGCGCCGTCGAGGACGGTATCGCTGAAGTCCCCGCTTGCCAGCGCGCCCTGCGACAGGTCGAGGTTCGACAGATCTGCGCCCCCGCCGCACCCCCCCGTGATCGTGCGCTCGGTCTCGGACTCGCAGAGCACCAGGTCCACGCCACTACAGCGCGCGAAAGGGCTTTCGCACGCTCCACCTGGAGGCGTGTCACCGCCGCCACACCCCGCCACCATGATCACTCCGGACAGAGCCATCATCGCTATCCGCATTGCCCCGGTCTCCTTCGGAGGCCTCCACGGCCCCGCGGGTGCGGACGGTACCATGTCGCCTGCTCCCAACACCAGACGCGGCGCCGTGCTTGCTTGGTGGGCGTTCGTGGCCAAGGTGCGAGACCATGGACCGCAAGCTCGCCCAGTCGCTGAACCACGCGTGTGACTGCATCTCCACCGATGCAGACGCGCTTTCGCGATTGCTGGGCGACACCATGCCCGAGGGCTGGGCGGCGGCGCTCGCGGAGTCGCACCCCAACCTGTTCGCGGCCAGGCCCGTGTTCGTGGGGCGCTCGGAGCTCGACGCCATGCGCGACACCATCGCCGCGGTGGAGCGGGTGGTGGCGCTGCCCGCCTTTCGAACCCGCGTCTTGGCTGGCCTGGACGCCGCCACGCAGCACGACAGCGGCGCACGGGGCGTGTTCTTCGGCTTCGATTTCCACTTGGGGGATGCCGGCCCGCAGCTCATCGAGATCAACACCAACGCGGGGGGCGCGCTGCTGCAGCTGGCCCTCGCCAAGGCGCAGAAGCCGTGCTGCGCCACCGTGAAGCAGGCCTTCGACCTGCCCTACGACGCCGAGCGCCTCGAGGCCCGCATCGTGGCCATGTTCCGCGAGGAGCTCGCGCTGGCGCGGCCGGGGGCCCCGCTGCGGCACCTGGCCATCGTGGACGACAACCCCGAAGCGCAGTTCCTGCGGCCGGAGTTCGAGCTGTTCGTGGCGCTCTTCGCGCGCCATGGCGTGCGCGCGAGCGTGGTAGACCCGACCGACCTCGAGCGGGTAGGTGACACGCTGCGGGTGCGTGGCTGCGACCAACCGGTGGACCTCGTGTACCTGCGCTCCACGGACTTCCGCCTGGCCACGGAGACGCACGCCACCCTGCGCGCAGCCCACGTGGACGACGTGGTGGTGGTCACGCCGCCGCCGCGAGCGCACGCGCTCTACGCCGACAAGGCCAACCTGGCGCTGCTGTCGGACGCGGCCGTGCTGCGCGAGCTCGGCGCGAGCGAAGCCGATGTGCAGACGCTGGTCACGCACATCCCACTGACGAAGCGCGTGGCCGACCTGCCCGCCGACACCCTCTGGGCGGAGCGCAAGCAGTGGTTCTTCAAGCCGCGCGACGGGTTCGGCAGCCGCGCGGCCTATCGCGGCGACAAGCTCACGCGGCGGGTGTTCGAGGAGCTGCGCGCCGACGCCGAGCGCTACGTGGCGCAGCGCGTGGTGGCCCCCAGCGAGCGCAGCGGCGGCGAGGTGGGTTCGCTGAAGTTCGACGTGCGCGAGTTCGTGTACGCCGGCGAGGTGCAGATGGTGGCCGCGCGCCTCTACCAGGGCCAGACCACCAACCTGCGCACCAAGGGCGGAGGCCTCGCGGCCGTGCTGGGTGCGCGGGCAACGCCTCTCGGCTGAGACCCGCCGTGGATTCTTCCGCAACGTGGTTGACACCGGGGTGGCGCATCACCCACGCTATCTCTCGTGGAACGCGATGCGACGCCAACTGCGTTGACAGGTTCCGAGGGGAGTCCAGGGGCGCTCCTCGCGGGCCGCTACGCGTTCGAGGCCGAGCTCTCGCCAGGCGGCTCCGGCCGCGTGATGCGGGTGCGCGACATCGCGCTGGGCGAGGTGTTCGTGGCCAAGGCCGTGGACCCCGCCAACGCCGCCCTGCTGGCGGCCGAGCTGGACGCGCTGCGTGAGGTCCGGCACCCCGGCGTGGTGCAACCGCGTGAGCTGCTGCGTCTGACCCAGGCGCTGGGCCCGCCCTTCGTGCTGCCGGCGGGAACGGCCGTGCTGGTGGCCAGCTGGGTGCCGGGGCAGACGCTCGCGGCCCACGGTCCGTGCGCCTCCTGGCAGGACCTCGCGGAGCTGGGCGCCGCGCTGGCGGGCGCCCTGAGTGAGCTGCACCGCGCCAACGTGGTGCACGGCGACGTGTCTCCCAACAACGTGATGATGACGCCCGAGGGCCCCGTGTGGATCGACCTCGGACACGCTGGCGCGCCGCGCCTCACGGGGCCAGGCGCCTCCGGCACGCTGGGCTTCATGGCGCCCGAGGCCTTCGCAGGCGCGCGCACCCCGGGCACGGACCTCTTCGCGCTGGCGGCCACTTTGCTGTCTGTGGCACCGAGTGGGCCGCGTGATGCGGCATCGGAGCTCACCCTGGCGGAGGCGCACGAGCGCGCGCTCGGCGTGCGGCACACGTTGGCAGAGCGGCTACTGGGCGCCCCCGTGCCGCTCGCCGAGCTGTTGGGCGCCATGTTGGCCCCCGACGCGGCCGCCCGCCTGGACGACGCCGACGAGGTGGCGCGGAGGCTGCGCTGGGTGAGCACACCGGCCGCCGCAGAAGTAGATGCCGACGCTCGGGCGAGCGGGCGCGCAGGGAAGCGCAGCCCGGAGCGCTTGGCCAGCGCGCTGCGCCATGCGCCGTTCGTGGGCCACACCGAGGCGCTCGAGCGGGTGGTGAACGCGGTGCGCGCACGGTCCGCGGCGGGGCTGCCGGCGACCTTGGTGGAAGTGGCGGGTCCCCCGGGCAGCGGACGAGAGCGCTTTGCACACGAACTGGCTCAGCGCCTCCAGCGGCTGGCGTTCGACGCCGGCTGGGTGGTGCCCACGGTCACGCGGAGCCAGGCCCTGCCCCCCCCACCGGCGCACCCCGCGATCCTCATCGGACACGATGGGCTCGATTCCGCCCGGGCGCTGCGCTTTCTGGACGCCACCGAAGTGCAGCGCGCGCCGTGTGTGGTGGTCATGTCGGGCTCGCCGTCCAGCGAGGATGCCACGTCGGACCACGACCACACCGGGGACCCCCGCCACGTGCGGGCGACGCTTCGGCCGGTGGATGCACCCAGCGTGGGTGCTCTTCTGGCGCGTGTGTTCGGCGAAGAACCCAGCGACGCCGAGGTGGACGCGGCGCTCCAGCTCTCGGGAGGGCTGGTGGGGACGCTGTGCGCCGTGCTGGCCACGCACGCCCTCGACGGCAGCCTCACACGCCCTCGCGACCTGCCACGCCTGAGTTCGCGTTCACGGGCCTCCCATGGCGCGCTGCCGAAGCTGCCCACCGCCACCCTGGAGCTGCTGGAGCGCGCCGCTCTGTGCCGCGACGGGCTGCCGCTCGACGGCGACGCTCCCGAGGGGCTCTCGGCGGCGCTCACGCTGGGGCTGCTCTCCACCTCGAGCGCGGGGTTGTTGGTGCCGCGAGCCGACGTGCGCGAAGCCCTCCTGGCGGGGCTCACACGAGCGCGCCGCGTCAGCATCGCCAACGCGCTGCTGGGGAACGTGGACGATGCGCTGGTGCACGCCCACCTGGCGCTCGAGGCGGATGACCCGCGCCGCGCGGAGGAAGAGCTGACCACGGCGCTCCGCCGTGCCCCTGCGCACAGCCCGGGGGGTGCGCCCCCAGAGCGTGTCTTCGAGCTGGCCGCCCGCCTCCCGGCGCCCTCCCCCGCCACGCGCTGCGCTACGGCCGAGTGGCTCCGTCGAGCAGGCGAACCCACGCTGGCTCTCTCGCTCCTGGGCGGTGCCCGAGACTCGGCGGCGGCGCTTCTGCGGGCGGAGATCCTGCGTCAGCGCGGCGACGTCACGGGAGCCCAGCAGGCGCTCGCCACGGTGGCCAATGTGGAGCTGGACGCCGGGATGAACGAAGTGTTCCTGCGCACCGCGGGGCGCTTGGCGCTGGAGCTCGAACGGCGGGCAGGCGGGACGGCGCGTGTGGTCTCCACCCGCGGCACCGGACAACTGAACGTGGCCGAACAGGTGACCGTGGCCGAGCTGCTCGGCGCGTTCCGCGCAGCCCAGCCCGAGACCTTCGACGAGTCACCCGCCTACCACGAGGTGCGGGCGACGAGCGCTTGGCAGGCTGGAGACGCCGAGCGCTGCGACACCGACGCCGAGACGGCCAGCGCCCTCTACCTGCGCCGCGGGCTGCCCGGCGAGGCCGCACGTGCCAGCGCGCTGCGAGCCTTGGTGGCCCAGCGGCGTGGCGATGCCGCAGCCGCGTATGCGCACGGGCGGCGTGCATTCGAGCTGGCCGAGGGCGCCGGCGAGCGGCTGGCGGCAGCGGTGTACGGGCTGAACCTCGGCCTCGCCTGCTTCGAGCAGGGCCGCCTGGGCGAGGCGCTGACGCGGGTGCGCTCGGGCGCCGAGCAGATCGCCGAGCTGGGCAACGACGCGCTCCTGGCGCACGCCACGCTGAACCTGGCGCACATCCACCAGGCCTTCGGCGATGACACCGCCGCCGCCGAGCTGCTCCCGCTGGCCGAGCGGAGCGCGCTGCGCGCGGGCCAATCCAACGTGGCCACCCACGCGGACCTCACGTGGGCGGGCATCGAGCTGCGCCGCGGGAAGCGCCAAGCGTCATTGGCACGTCTCGACTCGGCCCTCGAGCGCATCTCTGCGTGTGGCGAAGAGGCACGCCCCCTGCTGCTGGCGCGCGCTGCGCTGGGCCTCGCCGAGGCGGGGCTCGTGGCGCGTGCGCACGAGGTGCTGAGCGCGCACGAGCTCGCCGAGGCGTCGCAGCAAGCGGACACTACGCGGGTGGTGCAGCTGGCCCGAGGAACCTTGGCGCTCACGGGGACCAGCGGGGAGCGCCGCGAGGCAGCCGATGCGCTCGCCACGCGGCCCCAGGACGGGCACGGCTGGGAGCGCACGTTGGACGCCGCGCTGCTGCAGGGCGAGCTGCTGGACCGCCTGGGGGATGGACCCGCTTCGGTGAGCGCGCTGCGGCGTGCCCGCAGCATGCTGGACCTGGCGCTCGACTCGCTGCCCAACGCCCTCCGTCCGCTGCTGCTGAGCACCTCGCGCTATCACGCCGCGCTGCGCGTGGCCCCGCTCGATGACGGCGCCACGCCGAGCGGCGGGCGTGCTGGCGATGTCTTCCGCGAGCTGCCCACATGGATGCAACGCTTCATCCAGGCCGGCCCCCCCACCCGGCTGATGCAGCGCATCGCCGACGCGGCGCAGGCCCTCACCCGCGCCGAGCGGGGCTTCCTGGTGGAGCGTGAACCCACCGGCAGCTGGCTGACGCTGGCCTCCACCGAGGAGGCGCCCGGCCCCGCGCTCGCGTTCTCGCGCTCGGTCGCCAGCCGCGCGCTCGCCACGGGGCGCGTGGTGTCAGCGCTCGATGCCGTCGAAGACGCTCAGCTGGCCACCAGCGGCAGCGTGCTGGGCATCGGCACACGCTCGGTGTTGGCCGCGCCGCTGCGGTGTCCGGGGCGCGAGCTGGTGCTGTACGTGGACGACCGCCTGCGCCCAGCCGCGTTCGACCCGCTCAGCGAAGACGTGTTCGCCGCGTGCGCGCAGCTCGCCGGCCTGGCCCTGCGCGCCAGCCTGGACGCCGCCGAGCTGCACGCCAACCAGCAGGCGCTGGCCACCGCCGAGGCGGCCCTGCGCGCGCACGTGGACACGCAGCGCGAGGAGATCACCAGCCTGCGGCGCGCGGTGGCCAGCGCAGACCGGGGCGGCATCATCGCCGGGCCGGGGCCCATGCGGCAGGCCCTCGAGCTGGCCGAGCGCGCCGCGGCCTCGGCGGTGCCCGTGCTGCTGCTGGGCGAGAGCGGCACCGGCAAGGAGCTGGTGGCGCGCCACCTGCACGAGCACAGCGAGCGCCGCGGCCAGCGCTTCATCAGCGAGAACTGCGCGGCCATCCCCGACACGCTCCTGGAGTCGGCGCTGTTCGGTCACGAGCGCGGCGCGTTCACGGGGGCAGACCGCGCGCGACAGGGCCTGTTCCACGCGGCCGACGGCGGCACGCTGTTCCTCGACGAGATCGGCGAGATGAGCGCGGCCATGCAGAGCAAGCTGCTGCGCGTGCTGCAGAACGGCGAAGTGCGCGCCGTGGGGGGATCGCGCGTGAGCCACGTGAACGTGCGGCTGGTCACCGCCACGCACCGCGACCTGCGCGCCATGGTGGCCGCCGGCACCTTCCGCGAGGACCTCTACTACCGCGTCACGGTGGTCACGCTGGAGCTCCCACCGCTGCGTGAGCGGCGCAGCGACATCCCCCTGCTGGTCCGCCACTTCGTGAGCAAGCACCAGCCCGGGCAAGCCCGTCGCATCACGCCCGAGGCCATGCAGCGGCTGGTGACGGCCCCCTGGCCGGGCAACGTGCGGCAGCTCGAGAACGAGGTGCAGCGCCTGCTGGTCATGGCTGGGGATCCCATCGACGTGCGCGACGTGGCCGCCATGGTGGCGGTGACCGCGGCCCCCGGGGCCGATGCCGATGCGCCGCTGGCCGGCTCGCTGGCCTTGCGCGACCACGTGGACGCGCTCGAGCGGCGGCTCATCACGGAGGCCATGGCCCGCACCGACAGCAATCAGACGCGCGCCGCGCTCACGCTGGGCATCAGCCGCTATGGCCTCCAGAAGATGATGAAGCGGCTCGGCCTGCGCAGCTGAGTGAGCGCGAAAGTGGTAGCGTGCCGCGATCGAAGCGGCGCCCGTGACCACTACCTCCTCGATGACCGTGAGCCTCGGCATTCCCTCCGATGCGGCTGCCCTCGACGGCGTCCGCGAGCTGGAGCGGCAGCGCCTGCGTGGGCTCCTGCGCCAGCGCATGTTCGGTCAGCAGGCGGCCCCGGTGCGCATCGGACGCTTCCAGATCCGGCGCAAGCTGGGTGAGGGCGCGGCTGGCGTGGTGTACGCGGCGTTCGACCCACAGATGGAGCGGCAGGTCGCGCTGAAGGTGCTCATGGCACAGGTCGCGGACCGCCGGGCGCTCATCCGCGAGGCGCGCGCGCTGGCCCAGCTGAGCCACCCCAACGTGCTCACCATCTACGAGGTCAACGACGAGAGCGACCTGGCCTACATCGTGTCGGAGCTGGTGGAGGAGGGCTCGCTGCGCGACTGGATGCGCGAACCACGCACAGCGGCCGAGCGCAGCCAGATGCTGCTGGGCATCGGACAGGGCGTGGCCAGCGCGCACCGCGCGGGTCTGGTGCACCGTGACCTCAAGCCCGAGAACGTGCTGGTGGGCGATGGCCGTCCGCGCATCGCGGACTTCGGCCTGGCGCGTGTGTGGGCCGCCGAGAGCGGCACCCTGAGCGGCGGCACCCGCGTGGTGGGCACGCCGGCCTACATGCCGCCCGAGCAGCGGCGCGGGGAGGCCCCCAACCCCAAGAACGACCAGTACAGCTTCGGGGTCATGGGGTACGAACTGCTCTTCGAGCGGCACCCCTTCCTGGTGCCTGCCGCGGAAGGCGACGATCTGGCGAGCCCGCGCTTCGACCCCGCTGCTGCCATAGCCCCGCCCGCTTCGCGTCACCCGTGTGCGGCGGCGTGGCCCGTCCTCGAGCGTGCGTTGCGCGCGGATCCGGGCGCGCGCTGGCCCGACGTGCAGGCACTGCTCGGGGCCCTCGACGCGGCGGTCCCGCGTGCCACGGAGACGCCAGGCCGCCCACGCAAGGCACGGCTGCTCGCGCTCGCAGCAGTGGCTGCGGTGCTGGGGCTGCTGGTGGTGGGCGCGTGGTGGCGCCCCTGGGCAAGCTCGGAGCCCGTCACCACGGAACCCAGCGTCGCGGACACGGGGCCCGACAACGCGCGCGACGTGGCGCTGTTCCAAGCCGTGCGCCCCATGATGGACCGCATGGACTGGACGGGCTGCGCCGACTACCTGGCCGAGCACGCGAACACCGAGACCAGCCGCGCCACGTGGGTGACCTGCGCCCAGGCCTCGCGCGACGAGGCGCGCCTCGACCTGGCGTGTGCTGCGGCTAGCCGAGACCCCGCGCCGCCCGCGCAGTGCGACGCCGTGGTGAGCGAAGCGCGCCGCCTGCATCGGACGGGACGGTTCCAGGAGTGCGTGAAGGTACTGTGGGAGGCCGAGCGCACGAGCTCACGCTCACTCGTGCTCTTCCAGTGCACCTCGTCGCTCGAGGGCGCGGCGCGGGTCTTCGCCTGCATGTACGGCCAGCAGCTCAACGGACAGCGCGGGGCACCGGCAGACTGTGGGCTCGGCGAGGGCATACTCCTCGATGCCAACGGTGCTTCCGTGCCCGTCCCCGAGTATGCCATCGGCTTCGCGCTCGATGGGCGCCGCGCGGCGTGCGAGAAGATCGCCAGCGAGCACGGGCAGCCTGACCTCGCCGCGCTTTGCGCGAGCCCTGGGTCGCGCTGAGCTTGCTGCCCTCGCAGCGCGTTGGCATCCTTGCCCGCGATGACCACGGCGACCCGCACCCCCAACGACGACGAGCGCGCGCTGCTCGAGGCGTGGCGCGCGGGCGACGCCGCCGCGGGGGAGGTCCTGTTCGAGCGGCACTTCGACGCCATCTACAGCTTCTTCGCGGGAAAGCTCACCATCGACGTGAGCGACCTGGTGCAGCGCACCTTCCTCGGGTGCCTCGAGGCGCGTGACCGCTTCCGCGGAGATTGCAGCTTCCGCACCTTCCTCTACGCCATCGCGCGCCACGAGCTGTACGGCTACTTCCGCGCGCGGCACCGCGGCCAGGCGCTCGACTTCGCCATCTCGTCGCTGGAGGATCTCTCCCCCGGGCCCAGCAGCCTGCTGCACGCAGGCACCGACAAGGCGCGCCTGGCCGAGGCGCTGCGTGGGCTGCCGCTCGAGCTGCAGGTCATCCTCGAGCTGCGCTTCTGGCAGGACCTCAGCGGCCCAGACCTGGCGCTGGTGCTGGACCTCCCCGAAGGCACCGTGCGCAGCCGCCTGCGGCGCGGCGTCACTGCGCTCCGCGAGCGCATGCTGAAGGACCCGGGCAGCCCCACCGGCGCCGCGGCAGCCGCACGCCAGCTGGAAGAGTGGTCCGCGCGCCTGCAAGTGGACGAAGAGGCCGCCGACGCGTGATCCACCGGGCCTCCCGCGAGGCGCCCGAGAGTCAGCCCCGGCGAAACAGCTTGAGCAACGGCGTCACCTTCATGGGCTTGCCGCGCCCCACGAAGTGCCAGCCCCACAGCACGGTCCACGACACCGTGGCGGCGATGGCGGCCAGCCCGCTGAGCACCAGCGCGGCGGTGCCCTCGGCGTCGGGGGGGAAAACCAGCGCCGCCCCCAGCGTCATGGAGCTGGCAAAGGCCGTGAGCGCCAGGCGGCTGGCGTGCGAGTGGATCATGGCCGGGATCTCGTCGAGCTCCGGCGTCATGGCCCGCACCTGCAGGTTGCCCGCCTGCGCGTCGTGCAGGATCTGGTCAATCTGCGTGGGCAGGTTCTTCATCATGGCGCCCAGGCCCGCCACCTCGCCCACGGCGCCCTGCAGCATGGCCTGCGGCGAGAAGCGCGCCGCGATGAGCTGCTCGGCGTAGGGCCGCGTGATGCCCAGCAGGTCCACGTCCGGGTGCAGGCTGCGCACGATGCCCTCCACCGTGGCCGCCGCCTTGATCAGCAGCGCGTACTCGGGCCCCAGCTTGATGCGGAACTTGGCGGCCGCGTCGGCGAACTCCTCGGCGAAGGCCCCCGAGTCCACGTCACCGATGTTGTCCACCACCAGGTACTGCGCGCGGATGCGCTCGATCTCCGACTTGAGCTCCGCGATGTTCACGCGCTGCGTGGGCGTGCCCATCTTCATCAAGATGCGCGCGGTGGTGCCCGAGTCGTTGGCGATGGCCGCGATGATCAGCGTGACGAGATCCTCGCGCTGCTCGGCGGTGAGGCTGCCCACGAGCCCGAGGTCGATCATGCAGAGCGCGCCCTGGTCGTTGATGAGGATGTTCCCGGCGTGCGGGTCGCCGTGGAAGAAGCCGTCGATGAGCACCTGCTTGCAGGCCGAGTGCACGATCTCGGTGACGGCGTGCTCCGCCTCCTTGGAGCGCGGCTCGATCTTGCGGACCGCCTTGCCCGGGAAGAACTCCATGGTGAGCACGGTCTTGCACGACAGCTCGGCGTGCGGCCGCGGCACCACCACGCTGCGCTCGGGGTCCAGGTTCTTGCGCATGCGCAGCAAGCTCCCGAGCTCCTCGGTGAAGTCCAGCTCCTTGAGCAGGCCCTTCTCGAACGTGGCCACGATCTCGCCCACGTTGGCGAGACCCATCTCGTCGATGCTGGCCTCGAGCACCTGCGCCCCCAAGTAGAGCAGGTCGAGGTCCCCGCGCATGACGTCCTCGATGCCCGGGCGCTGCACCTTCACCACCACGCGCTGGCCGTCGAGCGTGGTGGCCAGGTGCGTCTGCGCGATGGACGCGGTGGCCAGTGGCTCGCGCTCGAACGACTGGTAGAGCTCGTCGAGCGTGCCCCCGAGGCCGCCCTCCACCTGGGCGCGCACCTCGTCGAAGGTGAGTAGCGGCGCGCCGTCCTGCAGCCCCTCGAGCGCCTTGATGAACTCCGGCGAGAAGAGGTCGTGGCGCATGGACAGGATCTGCCCGAGCTTGATGAACGTGGGCCCCAGCTCCCCCAGCATGTGCGCGAAGCGCTGCGCCGCCGGAGAGCCCGCGAGCGCCGGGTCGGTGGCCGGCACCGACTTGTCGGGGAACAGCCGGCGCCCGAGCGCCGTGCGCAGGATCAGCTCGCCGAAGCCGTGCCGCGCGACCGTGGCGGACACCGAGCGGAGCCGGTTGAGATCCCTCGCTGCCACGCCGAGGAGAGAGCGATTCTGCGACATGCGGGGACTATCCCAAATGCCGCTCGGCCTGACCAGGATTGCGAGCCGGCTTCGTGAGCAGGCTCAGGCGCCGGCCGCGAGGAACGCCTGCAGCGTGGTGCGCTCGGGGTCGCACGCGTACGACTCACCCCGCACGGTGACGCTCAGCGTGCCCTCCACCAGCGACACCACCCACGACTCGTTGCGGCCCAGCACCGCGGCCAGCTGGTCCACGAAACCGCGCGGCAGGATCAGCAGCTCGATGGCGTCCGGCGCATGGATGCTGCGGCTGCCCCACTCTTTGCGCAGCGTGGCGGCGTCTTTGTCGGTGACGATGACCAAGCGCTCGGCCAACTTGCTGGCGCGATGCACGCGCTCGGCCGAGGGCGCGCCGATGTCCACCCACAGCGAGTAGCCACCGTGCGGCCCGGGCAGCGCCAGCGTGGGCTCCTCCACGTTGGACAGGCCGCGCCCGAACTCGAGCCCCTCCTCGTGCAGCAGGCAGCGGGCCAGGCAACGCACCACCACCCGCGCCTCGGACTCCGAGGGGTGCTGCGCCACGCGCAGGTCCAGCGTCTCGTACACGCCGCGGTCCACGTCGGCGAGCTCCACACCGAGCCGAATCAACACCACTGCTTGGGACACGCTCAGACTCCTCGGGTATCGGTGGCGCCCTCGGCGAGGCGCTCGGCGGCACGCAGGAGGCGCGCAGCCAGGGGAAGTTGGCCAGACGCCACGGCCAGCGGTCGCGCGCGACCGAGCGTGCGGATGGCGGCGGGCACGTCACCGAGCGCCACGTGCACGGATGCGAGCATGCGCAGCGCCATGGCGGCCTCGGCCGGGCGGTCCATGGACTCGAGGCTGTCGACGCCCCGCACCATGCCCTTCACGAAGCCCGGGTCCGGATGGGCGGCCACCGCCAGCGCACCCTGGATGGCCGAGGCCAGGCTCACCACGGCGTCCTGCCGGTGCTTGCGGCCCACGTGGATGGCCTCTTCGGCAAAGACCGCGGCGCGCGACTCCCAGCCGGCCTCGAACGCCGCCGCCGCCGAGCGCACCGCCGAGCGGCACAGCTCCACCGGCATGCCGTGCTCGCGCGCGACCCCCATGGCGTCGCTCCAGCGCGTGAGCGCGCCCGTGAAGTCGCCCACGGCCTCGGCCACCTCGGCCATGGCCACCAGCGAGGACCAACGCAGGCGCAGCTCCCCCACGCACACGGCCCCGGTCATGGCGTCCGTTCCGCGCGAGCGGGCTTCGTCGATGAGCCCGAGCCGTGCCAGCGCGATGGCCAGGTAGCAGGAGCCCATGCCGTGCAGCAGGCGCGTGTCATCCCCCGACAGCTGCGCCACGGCCAGCGCCAGCGTGCGGCTGGCCGCCTCCACTTCACCGGCTTCGAGGCGCGCGTGCCCGAGCCGCATGAGCGCCTCGCCAAGCAGGTCGGGGTCCAGCGGTTCGGCCTCGTTCTCCTCGGTGATCGCCAGGATCTGCACCACCTCGTTCCAGCGCTCGCGGTGAGCGGCCACGCGCGCCTCCGACAAGTGCAGAGCCAGCCGCACGTCGGCGTCGATGGCCCCCCGGAACTCGGGCGTGAAGCGCTGCAGCACGTCGAGCGCGCGCGCCGTGTTGCCCACCGCCAGGCTGAGATCGGCGGCGCGAATCACCAGCTCGGAGAGGCCCTGCAGCACGCGCCCACCCACCGCTTCGGCCGTGGCCACCTGCACCGCCACCACACGGGCGGCGTCGGCCACGTAGCCTGCAGCCTCGGCCAAGTCGCCATCGCGCTCGGCGAGGTCCGCGGCACGCACGAGATACGCTGGCGCCCGCGAAGGGTCGTAGGCGCGCACGGCGTGGTAGGCCAACTGAGCCACGCGCCGTTCGTCTTCCGCCGCGCCACCCCGCTCGAGCGCCGACGCGATCATGCCGTGCAGCGTGCCCGACGCGTGGGGGCTGAGGCTGTTGCGCACGGCATCCCGCATGAGCGTCCCGCCCGCGATGCGCATGCGCGCCGGCATGGTGAGCAGGCCACCGCCACCGCCCCAGCGCCCCTCGGCGGGCCACAAGTCGGGCGTCTCCACGTCGGGCACCACCCAGTGCAGCGCCAGCAAGCGCCGCACCGGCCCCTCCACGGCGTCGCGCGGGAAGCCCTGCACGGCGGCCAGCGTGGGCACGTCCACCGGCTCGCGAAACAGGCTCGCCAACTGGAGGGTGGCCCGGTCCGTGGCGCTCAGCTGGGCCAGGTCCGAGGCGATACGCAGCTGCAGGCGCTCGGGCACGGTGATGGTCAAGGCGTCGCCGGCGTGCACCAGCTGCACGTCCACCAGCGCGGCACCGCGCTCGCGCATGTCGTCCGCCAGCGCCACGGTCCAGGCCGGCACGCCCTCGGTGGCCAGGTGCACGGCGTTGCTCAGGTTGTGCTCGAGGTTGCGGCCTCCCACCACGGCCGCGAACAAGCGGGCGTTGGCGGCGAGGTCCAGCGGCCGCACCGCCACGCGCTCCACCCCGGGCAGCACGGGCAGCGACGGCGAGGGGCGCGCCGTCATCACGGTGAGCACGGGCACGCTGCGCAGCTTGGAGAGCAGCACCGCCATCACCTGACGCGTGGCGTCGTCCATCACGTGCACGTCTTCGATGGCCAGCACCACGGGCTGGTCCGCCGCCAGCGCGCGCAACGCCTTGTACAGCGCGCCCACGATCTCGAGGCCGCGCGGCCGTCCGGGGCGCGCGCCCGTGGCAGGCATGTTGGCCGCACCAAGCCCAACCAGCTCGCTCACCAGCACGATCTCACGCGGGCTGAAGCCCAGCACGCGCATGCGCTCCACCTTCTCGGCGCGCTGCTCGGTGGTGTCGTCTTCCTCGATGCCGGCCAGGTCCACCAGCAGCTCGGCCAGCACGGAGAACGACTTGCTGCGCAGCGCTCCATGACAGCGGGCGTTCACGAACGAGCGCCCCTCCCCCTGGGTCAGCGAGCGCACTTCGGCGAGCACGCGTGACTTGCCCACCCCTGCCGCACCGATGAACAGCAACGCCGAGCCGTGGCCGCCCACCACCGAGGCCAGCGCTTCGCCCACCAGCTTGAGCGTGTCGCGGCGCCCCACGAACGGCGCATCGCGGCGCAGCGTCTCGGCCTCGCGCTCGCTGCGGGACCGCAGCCCGTGCACGCGTGGCAGCGCCTCCTGGCCCATGCGGAAGACCCAGTCGAGGTCGGCCGCCACGTCTCCCTCGCAGGCCACTTCTCCGCCGTGCAAGCCGTGCAGCAGCGCCAGCGCCCGGGTGCGCTCTTCTGGAGCGGTCTCGGCGAAACCCGCGTCGTAGACCCGCGCGTTGGACCGCAGGATCAACATGCGCGCGCCCGCTCCCGCCACGTCACGCAGCCGCAGCGCCGCGCGCGCCGCCAGCTCGGCCGCCTCTTGCGGGTGCCCCGTGACCCCGAACAGTGCCTCCGCGCCTCCGTCCTCGGTGGGCAGCGGCATGCCGCGCAGGTCCCGCACGATGGCTTGGAAGCGCTCGGCGTCCAGGGAGCCCAGCAGGTGCAGGGCCACGACTGGCCGGTCGTCGAAGCGCATGCGGCGCGAGAGTGGCAGCGCGCGCGTGCGGTCGTCGTTCTCGGCGTGCGGCGTGGTGGACATCATGGGCATGCCGATGCCGGTGGCGTCCTCTTCCACGCGCCGGTGCAGGTCCACGCGCAGCTTGTTCACGCCGCCGCGGTCGTCGGGCGGGAACATCTGCTTCAGCGCCGTGGCCAGGTGGCTCTCGTCCACGTGCTGGCCCATGGACACCAGCTCCTTCGAGAGCTCGTCCAGCATGTCCCCCACCGTGGGGTAGCGCGCGTCCCGGTCCACCGCGAGCGCGCGCTCCAGGATGGCGCGCAGCCGCGCCGAGGCGCCGTAGGTGGCCAGGTTGCGCTGCGGGATGAGCGCCTGCCGCACGCGCTCGAGCGTCTGCGTGCGCGACGCCGCCCGGAAGAGGCGCTCACCCGTGACCATCTCCCACGTGACGATGCCCAGCGAGAAGAGGTCCGAGCGGTTGTCGAGGGGCTCGCCGCGCGCCTGCTCGGGCGACATGTACGCGTACTTGCCGCGCAGCACGCTGGGGTCCTCGTCGCGCCCGAGGCCGTGCTCGTCCGCCATGGCGATGCCGAAGTCGCCGACCTTCACCTGCCCCTCGTAGCCCAGCAGGATGTTCTGCGGAGACACGTCGCGGTGCACGATGCCCAGCGGGCGCCCGTCGTCCGCGCGCCGCCGGTGGGCGTAGTCGAGCGCGCGCGCCGCCTCGCAGGCGATGAAGAGCCGCAGCGGCAGCGACAGCCCGTCCGTCACACAGTCCGATGGGTTGGGCCGATACGCGATGGCCGACGCCAGGTCGCGCCCGTGCACGTACTCCATGGCGATGAAGTACGCCTCCTGCTCCTCACCCAGGTCGAAGATCTGCACGATGTTCGGGTGGTTCAGGCGGGAGGCGATCTTGGCCTCGCGCACCAGCAGGTCGGCGAAGTCCGGGCGCGCCATGAGGGAGGGCAGCACGCGCTTGATGACGACGGTCTTCTGGAACCCGGCAGCACCGCGCGAGCGGGCCCGCCAGACCTCGGCCATCCCCCCTTCGCCTATGCGCTCGATCAGCTCATAGCTGCCGAAGAGTACCCGTCGCGTCATCGTGGGGCAGAGGGTATCACTGTGCGCTGTTGTCGGATACCGGACGCAGCGTGACTTGCTGTTGCCGCGCCACGCCTGGCGGCCGGCGTCACGCGGGTCTGCTGCGCCGCCAGGTTGATGCAGCGGCGCTCCGTGGCGCTCGTCCCGGCCGCGGTCAGCACGCGCACGGTCCCGGTGTCCCGCGCCACCTCGTAGGTGACCACGCGCGCGGCGCCGACGCAGCGGGCCATGGCCTGCTGCATCGCGGCCTGGGTGGTGTAGCGGGCCGGCACGCCGGCCGACACGGCGCCGTCGGGCCGCCGTGCAGCGGAGCGGGTCGTTGCGGCACCGGTGGACTGGTCGGCCGACGCTGGCGCCGCCGCTGGCGTGGGGCGCACCGGCGGAGGTGCCGCGTCTTCCATGGCCAGCTCGGCGCTCTCGGCGGCCACGCCGCGGCCGTAGCCCACGTCGGCCCCGGAGGACGCGCCGATGGATGCCATGGTGGCTGCTGGCGCACGGAGAAGGTCGTCCACGGACGGCTGTCCTGTGCCCCCCGCCATGGGCCGCTGAGCCGCGGGCGCCGCCGCCAGCGTGGCTCGCTCTTCGGCGGGGGGGTCGCGGAAGAACTGGTCTTCGGCCTCGGCCGCAGGGCTGGCCTGGACCGCAGCAGGCTCGCTGGGCATCACCAGCATGGGGGCCGCCGTGGACGCCGGGGCGGTGCTGGGCACGGCTGCGCTCGTGGGTGCGGGGGCCGAGGGCTCGCCGCGGCTCCCTCGCTGGAGTCTGGGGACGACGTGCTCACCGCCGACAGCCCGGCCGTGACCACCAACACCACCGCTGCGGCGGCCGCCAAGAGCTGCATGAAGCGCCCGTCGCGCAGCAGCGTGGGTCGCGGCTTGGCCTGCAACGGCACGACCGTGGCCGCAGCAGCCGCCGGCGCCTCCGCCGCCACGGTCACGGGGGAGGCCGCCGCCCGAGCCGCTAGCCCCACCACGTCGCCCTCACCATCGGCGAACTGCGGCGTTCCGTCCAGCTCGAGCCCGTCATCGAACAGCCCCGCGTCGAGGCCCGCAAAGATGCCCGCGAGCGCTTCGTCCGGCCCCTGCCCAGCCACCGTGTGCAGCCCGCCCCACTCGCGCAGGTGCGCCTCGGCGCGCAGCAGCGCCGCCACCTCGCGGTCGAAGCCGGCGTCCCGGGCACGCTCGGCCGTGAGCCACGCACGGTCCGCCGCGGAGGCCTGCTCTAGGCCACCCTGGTCCAGCAGGGCATCGAGGCGTGCTCGCCGCGTGGTGCTGGCCTGGGTCATGCCCCACCTCCTGCCGCGAGGGCCTCGGGCTCCACCAGATCGCCCAGCAGGTCGCGCAGCCGTCGGCGCGCCTCGTGGATGCGCCAGGCCACGGTGCCCTCGGCGCAGCCCAGCGCGTCACCCGCGTCCTTGTGGGACATGCCCTGCAGCAGCACCAGCACCACGGCGCTGCGCAGCGAGGGGCTGAGCGCGTCCAGCGCGGCCCCCACCCGGCCATAGAGCTGCGCCTGCTCGAGCGCGCGCAGTGGGTCCACCCCGGAGCTCTCGGCGTCGGCCACCGGCTCGGGCAGCTTGGGGTCGTCCACGTCGGCCGCGGCGTGCCGCCGGTTTCCGCGCATGCGGTTCAGGCACACGTTCACGCAGATGCGATACAGCCAGGTGGACAGCTTGGCACGGCCGTCGAAGCGCGGGAGCGCCCGCCAGGCCCGGATGAAGCTCTCTTGCACGGCGTCGTCGACCTCGGCGCTGGCGCCCAGCAGCTGGTGGGCACAGGCGGCCACGCGCCCGTGGTGGAGCCGCACCAGCTGGCCGAACGCGCGACGGTCGCCTGACTGCGCCAGGGCGAGGAGCTCCATCTCGGTGCGCGCGTCAGCGTTTTCCATGGTCCGGCGCTCGGGCGGGATCAGGTGCTCGCCCGAGGCAGCACCCTCTTCCAGCGTCGAGGTGGTCGAAACGTACGCAAACACGGGAGCTAGGACAACCGTTGGGTGGACAAAGCTTGGGCCGACTGCGCTTCATTTTGACCGCAGCCCCCCGGGGGGGTTTAATCCCCGTGTGTCCACTGACGACAAAGACCGGCGCGGAGGGGATCGCGCCCCCATCGAGCTCAAGGTCGAGTACAAGCGGCTGAACTCCTTCTTCGCGGACTACACGAAGAACATCAGCCGCGGGGGCACGTTCATCCGGACCGACCGTCCACTGGGCATCGGCACGGAGTTCAACTTCAAGCTGTGCGTGCCCACGCTCGAGAACCCGCTGGTGCTGCGCGGCAAGGTGCAGTGGACGGTCATCCCGGAAGAGGTCGTGGACGACGGCGAGCCCGGCATGGGCATCGGCTTCGTGTACGGCAGCGAGTCCGAGCGCGAGCGCATCGAGGCCATCGTGGAGACCCTGATGGTCGACAGCCTGGGAAACGTCATCTACGAGAAGCTCATGGGCAAGCCACCACGCGGCAGCTTGCTCCCCGGGAAGTAGCGGAACCCGAGCCTGTGGCTACCCGGTGATCGGGGCGCAGTCGATCGCCGTGCCCGGTGCGGTGGTGGTGTAGTCGGCGGCCGTGTTCCCCTCGGTGGACGGAACGCGATAGACGATGTCGTTGGTGTTGGCAGCCGGGCAGCCACCGTTGTCCCACAGGACCGTCCCATCGGTGCCCACCGTGCGGGCCTCCGTGAGGCGGGGGCGCGTGCCGCCCGTGCCCCAGCACATGTAGTCCACCATCGCGTCGCGCGTGCCGAAGCTGGACGAGCTGTAGAGCGCCACCGTCTGGTTGGCGCCGAGGTCGATGGCGCTGGGCGCGGCGAAGGTCATGCGGCCAAAGGCCGCGATCGTCAGGGCCGGCACCGCCGCGTAGTTGCTGGGCCCCTGGCAGAGCTGGTAGTCGCCCGTCGTGGTGATGGCCGTGTCGGTCGGGTTGTAGAGCGTGATCTCCTCGGTCTGCGTGTTGACGCTCTCGATGATCAGGTGGTCGCGCCCGCACTCGAGCACCATGGGCGGCCCTGCGTCCACCCCCGCGTCCGCCACGGTCTGCGTGCACGTGAACGCCACCGCAGAGGTCTGGTAGCTCTCCGCCGCGTTGCCCGTGGTCCCGTTCATGAGGTGCACGGAGGTCGCTCCCGCGAGTGGGACGCAACCGCAGTCGTCCCACAGCACGGTGCCGTCGGTGCCCGTGGCCTGCGCCACATTGAGGCGCGGCACCCCGCCCCCGTTGCCCCAGCAGACGTAGTCCAGCATGGCGTCACGCGTGGTGAAGGTCCCGGCGCTGTAGAGCGCCAGCGTCCCGTTCGCGGGGTCCAGGGTGATGGAGCCGGGAACGGCCACCGTCAGCGAGCCACCCGCAGGCACCACTCCGGCGGGCGGCGCGCCATACCGGCCCGGGCCCTGACAGAATTGGTAGCTACCCGCGTCGAGGTCGATGTCCGTGTCGGTGGGGTTGGTGAGCGTCACGGTCCCCGCCGCCATGTTCACCACCGACATGAAGAGGTCAGCGCGGTCACACGCGAGGACCATCACCGAGCTGGTGTCGCCCTGACACGTCACCGCGCCGTCTTCGTCGGCGCCGGTATCGCGGCCCATGTCTCGCGGGCCTTGGTCGGCCGTGGTGTCACCACCGCCGCACCCCATGAACGAGCCCCCGAGCGAGAGGAACGAACCCAGCAGCAACCAAGACTTCCAGCGACCCGACATGGAGACCTCCAAGAAAACACCCTGCGGGCCCATGCCCGCGAACCGGTCCTGTATGCCCGACCCTGCCGCCACTTACAACGGCAGCGGCATCCCGGGCGGGTTGTACTGGCCGTTTCCGTCGCGATCGAGGAACACGGGGTTCACGAAGCCGATCGGCTGCGCCCCGCGCACCAGCGAGGTGAACGGCTGCGGCGCGGCGGGGAACGTGATGGGGTCCACCACGCCATCCATGTTCGCGTCCAGCAGCGTGGGGAGCACGAAGCCGGCCTCGGCCGTGATGAAGCTGTCGGCGGTCACGTTGGTCACGTTGATCACCGCGTCGTAGCGCAGCACGTCCGCGCTCGAAGTGCTGAAGGGGTCCGCCGGGTTCTCGGCCGTCAGATCGATGATGGCCACGACCTCACCGCCCAGGCGCACGCGCAGCTCGTCGACCGGGATCCACGGCGGCGCCGCCACGCGCACACGCACATGCACCGTGTCGGTGTCCATGGTGTCCCCGGAGATGTTCAGCGGCGTCTTGCCGGGCTCCCGACAGTTGGTGCCGACCGCGTCGTCGCAGACCTCGATCCACACGAACACGCCCAGCGCGCCCGCCAGGCTGCCGTCTTGGATGAGCCCCACCAGATCGTCGCCCGAGAGGTCGGCCAGCGTGCTGGTGGTCGCGAGCACGTTGACGGGGAAGCCCGCCTCCTCGTTGTAGATGCGGTGCGAGTCGCTGTTGGCCGTGCCGGTGGGCAGGTTGCCGCCGGGCGCCTCGCGCAGGAGGGCGTGCCAGTCGCGGTTCTGCGTCACGTACTCCTGCATGTCCTTGAAGTTGATCACCTCGAAGGCATCCACGTCGAAGGGGCTGGTGCCCATGCCGCTGGCCACGTCGCACGCGCCGTTCATGGCGAAGGTCAGGCTGGCGTCGAAGCCGCACGAGTCCAGGTAGCCGAGCCAGATGGTGGGCACCCGCGTCGCGCGCGCGTGGTTCATCTGCACGATGCGTTGAGCCGGGCCCGGCATGGCGCGCAGGCGGTCGTACACGGTGGCGGGGCCCACGCGCTCGTCGTCGGGCGTGCCGCTCTCGAAGGCCGTGGGCACCACGTCCACCGGGAACACGTTGTAGTGCCCGATGGTGTGCGGGAAGTCTTCATAGGGCACGAACGCGGTGGCCTCGAGCCCGGCGAACGCCTTGATACGGCCACGCGACGCCTGCGGGAGCGTCTCGTCCACCACGGCGATGGCCGGGCCGTAGTCGAACACGATGTCGTGCTCGGTGGCCACCAGCGCGTCCACCCCGGCGGCCATGAACGCGCGCACCTGGTCCTCGGGCGGCGTGGACGAGTCGAAGCTCACGGCGCTGTGCACGTGGAAGTCCGCCATCAGGTAGCCCGTGGGAACCACATCGAGCGAGGCGATGTCGAGCGTCACGGCCAGGTCCGCGCTGGCCACCACGATGGACTCGCGGTCGAGCGACGCGTCGAGGCCGCGCATGGCGTACACGTCATAGGTGCCGGGGGCGATGGGCAGCGACACCACGCCGAGGCCGTCGGTGAGCGCCACGTTGCCCTGCGGCGCCGTACCGGTCTCGGGCCCGAAGACCGGGTCGGGGGTGGCGCCCGTGCCCAGCACCACCACGCGTGCGGTGCCGCCAGTTCCGTCCACGCGCACCGTCACGTTCAGCTCGGGGCGCGCGCCCACGTTGAGCGTGCCCAGGTTCACGGTGGCCCCCGCGGCCACGGCGGTGCCGGTCCCGCGCACGGGTGCCTGGCCATCCATGCGCACCTCGTACGAGACGGCGCCGGCTGGAACGCGCGCGGTGAAGCTGCCGTCGGCGGCCACGCGCACCATGTTGACGGGGCGCCAGGTGGCCGGGTCCATGGCGTTTCCCGTGGCAGGCGGCGTGGCCAAGATCACGGCCGGCCGGCGATGCGGGTCGCTGGGGATGCCGCCCGGGACGCTGACCGTGCCGGTGACCTGGCCCGTGGTGAGACGGCCGAGCGCCTCGAGGTCCTCGAGCGCAGTGTCCACCGAGCTGGCGGCGTCCGCGGCGCCACCGGCCACGAGCACGCGTCGATGGCTGGCCGTGGCGCCTGGCGCGAAGGCCGTGATGCCCGTGGTGATGTCGCCGAACGCGCTGTTGGTGCTGTCGTGCGCGGCCGCCACGGTGGCCATGTCGAGCGAGTAGTACGCGATGGACCCAGGGAGCCCCGCGCGCGAGCCACCGCTGCCCACGTACTGCGAGCGCACCAGCGTGCCCACCACGTTGCTGAAGTTGATGGTGGTGCAGGTGGTGCCCTGGCCGGGGTTCGGACAGAACGGGCGCATGTTGCTGGGGCTGCCCCAGAGCAGCACGTCCACCGGACGCAGCGCGCCCGTCAGACCGGCCAGCGTGACCGGCGGGTTGGTGGCGTTCGTGAGCGTGGTGGCGATGTGCAGCTTGGGCTCCCCACAACGCAGCTCGAACGTGGTCACCGCGGTGAGCCCCGTGCCCGGGTTCATCGTGATGCCGCCGTGCGGCGCGCGCTCCACATAGCCCCGCACCTCGAGCACCACGCGGTCGGCCTCTTCGGCGGTCACGTTCATGGTGGTGTTGAACACGCGCAGGCCGGAGTCCGGCCCGGCCACGATCCAGTGCTCCACGAAGTGGTCGTCACTCCCGAGCACGTGGAAGTCCAGCAGGTTGCCACCGTTGGCACCCGCCGCGCCGTGCTGCGCGAGCGAGGAGAACCCGGCCACCACGAGATCGTTGGAGATGCGCAGGCCACCCACGCCCACCACGCCATCGGGTCGCGCAGGCGCAGAGTCGGCAGCGCCCAGCGTGGTCACGGTCACACAGTCGGGCGTCCCCAGGTCTTCGGGACCGGAGTCCGGCATGCCGTCGTCGGCTGGCCCGAGATCCACGGCTCCGTCCCCCCCTCCACACCCCAGCGACAGGGTTCCGAGGAGGCCCATCAGGGCCATGGGCGGGAGAAGGCGGGTCGATCGCGGGTGCATACTGATAAGCGTATCACCTTTCGCCCAGCGACCAAGATGCAAATTTCCAGCAACACCGCACGCTCATCCTTAATCAGGTCGCGAGCTGGGTCCGAGGCACCAGCGTTGACAGCGCCGACCCCCCGGGCTATCGAGCCCACTCCTTTTTCGAGCGAGCACGCATGTCTAGTTCCATTGGCGAGTCCCGCGACCTTCTGGTCGACCTTGCTCAGCGACTCGAGTCGCTGGGGAGGTATCTTTGACGTCGAAGGCCTACAACACACCGTCGACCGTCTGACGCACGAGAGCCTGCGCGACGGCTTCTGGAACAACCAGGAAGCCGCCCAGCGGGTCATGAAAGAGCGCTCGGCCGCAGAGTCGACCGTCAACAGCTTCACCAAGCTCTCGAGCGAGGTGGCGGACCTCAAAGACCTGCTGGACATGGCAGCCTCCGAGGGCGACCAGAGCATGGCCGACGAAGTCGCGGCGTCGCTGGCCGGCCTCGAAGAGCGCACGCGTGCCCTCGAGGTGCAGCGCATGCTGTCGCCGGCGGACAACGAGAACGCCATCCTCATGATCAACCCGGGCGCTGGCGGCGTGGACGCTCAGGACTGGGCCGAGATGCTGCTGCGCATGTACCTGCGCTGGTGCGACCGGCACGGCTACAAGACCGTCATCACCAGCAAGCAGCCAGGAGACGAGGCGGGCATCAAGGAAGCGCACGTGCACATCACGGGCCCCTATGCGTACGGCTACCTGCGCGCCGAGAACGGGGTGCACCGCTTGATCCGCATCAGCCCGTTCGACAGCAACGCGCGGCGTCACACGGCGTTCGCCAGCGTGCGCGTGGTCCCGGATCTCGACAACTCCATCACCCTCGCGGGCGTGGAGATTCGCGACGAAGACCTCGAGATCGACACCATGCGCTCGGGCGGGGCCGGCGGACAGCACGTCAACCGCACCGAGTCGGCGGTGCGCATCAAGCACGTGCCCACGGGCTTCGTCATCCGGTGCGAGAGCGAGCGCAGCCAGCACCAGAACAAAGACCACGCCATGAAGATGCTGCGCGGCATGCTGTTCGAGAAGATGCGCCGCGACCAAGAGGCGGCCTTCGAGGAGGCCTTCATGGGTGACAGGGCCGAGATCGCGTTCGGATCGCAGGTGCGCAGCTACACGCTGCAGCCGTACCAGATGGTCAAGGACGAGCGCACCGACCACAAGGACGCGAACGCCGCCGGCGTGCTCGACGGCGACATCGACGCGTTCATCGAGACGTACCTGCTGTCCAACGCCGACAAGCGGCGAGCCAAAGAGACCGCCCAAAAAGCGGACTGAGCCGAGAGGAACGAAGTTGGCTACCGAGGATGATCTGAAGCTGGCCCGCAAGACGAAGGCCGACACGCTGAGCACGTTCGGCTCGCGCCCGTACCCCAACACGTTTCGGGTCACGCCGGAGCTGGAGGCCGAGCGCAAGCGTGTCCTCGAGCTGGCCAACGATCGCGAGAGCGGCGCCCGCGACGCGTTGCCGCTCGAAGAAGAGCTGGCTCCCGACGCGCCGCAGGTGCACCTGTTCGGGCGGGTCATGGCCAAGCGCGGCCCCTTCCTGGTCATCCGCACGCCCTATGGCGATGCCCAGGCCCTGGTGCGCAAGGAGGTGCTGGAGGAAGACGCCGCCGGGCAGCGCGAGGCCATGGACTTAGCCGACCACGTGGTGCTGCGCGGGCCGCTGGTGCGCACCAAGACGGGCGACCTGGCCGTGAGCGCGCGGCACTACGAGCACGTCACCAAGGCCATGCTGCCGCCGCCGGCCAAGTGGAACGGCCTCAAGGACGTGGAGAAGCGCTACCGCGAGCGCTACGTGGACCTGTGGGCCAACCCCGAGGTGGCGCAGGTGTTCCGCGCCCGCACGGTGATCGTGAAGGCCATGCGCCGGTTCCTGGACGAGCGTGACTTCCTCGAGGTGGAGACGCCGCTGCTGCACCCGCTGCGGGGCGGGGCCACGGCCAAGCCATTCCGCACGCACCACAACGCCCTGGACCTGAACCTCTTCCTGCGCATCGCGCCAGAGCTGTACCTGAAGCGCTTGCTGGTGGGCGGCTTCGACCGCGTGTACGAGCTGGGGCGCACCTTCCGCAACGAAGGCATCAGCACCAAGCACAACCCCGAGTTCACCATCCTCGAGTTCTACATGGCGTACGCCACCGTGGAAGACATGATGGACCTCACCGTGGACCTCTTCCGCTACGTGGACGCCATCGTCTGCGACACGTTCCCGGACCTCACGCGCGAGCGTGGCTTCGACCTGGTGTCGCCGTGGCCGCGCGTCCCCATGCGCCAGGCCATCGTGGACCGCATCACACGGGCTGGAAAGGGCGACATCCCCACCACGCGCTGGGCTGGCCGCTTGGACGCGAGCACGCTGAACGACCCAGCCGCGCTCGAAGCGCTGTTCGAGGCCATGGCCACGGACGCCGACGCGGTGACCGCCAAGCAGCTGCGCACGGCTTCTTCGCACGGCGAGCGAATCTTTCTGCTCTACGAGCTGTTGGTGGAGGCTGAGCTGCCCAAGCTCTACCGCAACGCCAGCGGCGAACAGAGCGTGCCCGTCTTCATCACCGAGTACCCCTTCGAGGTGTCGCCGCTGGCACGCCGCAGCGACGCCGACCCGGCGTTCACGGACCGCTTCGAGCTGTTCGTGGAGGGGCGCGAGGTGGCCAACGCCTTCAGCGAGCTGAACGACCCGGAGGACCAGGCCAGCCGCTTCGAGGGGCAACTCACGCGCCGTGAGCGCGGCGACGACGAGGCCATGGACTTCGACGCGGACTACATCCGCGCGCTGGCGCACGGCATGCCACCGGCCGCGGGCTTCGGCCTGGGCGTGGACCGCGTGGTCATGATGCTCACCGGCCAGTCTTCCATCCGCGACGTGCTGCTCTTCCCCCTGCTTCGGCCGGAGGGTGGGTGAGCAACGAGCGAGGCTTCGGCCCGGGCGCCGGGGTGGCGCTGGTCGGGGCGTGGTTGCTCAGCGCAGCCACCATCGCTGCATTCCTCACCAGCGCCACCTGGTACCGCCCGCTCAAGGACCACCCCGAGTGGTGGCTCCCGGCCGCAGTCGGCGCCGCGCTCGCGTTCTTGATCGAAGCCAGCATCGGCGCCTGGCTGTGGCGCCGTGCGCGCCGCCTCCCGCGCGGTGACCGTGGGCGCGTGCGCCTGCGCCTCGCCGGCATGATGACCACCGTGGACGGGCTGCTGGGCCCGCTGCTGGCCGGCGCCTTCGGCTACGCCACGTACGCCAACTTCCAGCGCCCGTTCACCCTGCGGGGCTCGTCCAGCGAGATGCTGCTCGCGTTCCCGTCCGACGTCGCGTCGGCGCTGCTCACGGCCTGGTACGTGCGCATGGGCTGGAGCGCGCTGCTGCTGGTGGTCACGCTCACCACGTGGTTCCTGCTGCGCGACCGCCTGCGGGCGCGGCTGTGGGTGCTGGGCGACGCGCTGGTGCTGCTGGGGCTCTTGGCCGTGACCGAGCGCGCTGGCAGCGGCCCCATGACCAGCGTCTACGCCATGGGTGGCGCGGCGCTGTTGTTCGTGGTGGTCAGCTTCGCCCTGCGCGACAACGACCGCGAGGTGGCGCTCTTGTCGCGCAGCGCCGTGGGTGTGGCGCTCGCCGGCGTCATCGTGTGGTCCTTCTTCAACCGCCCCATGCCACCGGGTGACCAACAGCTGGTGCTGGGCATCGCTCGCTTGGCAGGCGCCACCTGGGCGCTGGCCCGCTGCGTGGCGCGCATCACCCAGCCGCTGCTGCGCCTGGTGGAGAGCCTGGACTTCCGCGCGCTGGTCGCCGCGCGCCACCTGCGCGCCAAGAAGAGCGGCTTCCTGGCGTTCATCGCCACGCTCAGCATCATGGCCGTCACGCTCTCCACCTGCATGCTGTGCGTGGTCCTGAGCGTCATGGGCGGCTTCCGCAAAGACCTCAAGGACAAGATCCTGGGCAACCACGCGCACGTGGTGGTGGACGTGCCGCACGGCACCTTCACCGGCTGGCGGGCCACGCTGGACGCCACGCGCGTGCCCGGCGTGGTGGCCGCCACCCCGTACGTGCAGGGCGAGGTGATGGTCGGCAGCACCAGCAGCCGCGAGGGCGTGGTCATCCGCGGCATCGACACGGACACCATCTGCAGCGTCACGAGCCTGTGCGACAACATGTCGGCCGAGCGCGGGCGCGGCAGCCTGCGCTACCTGAACCACCCGGAAGAGCTGCTGGACCTCCCGGCCGACGAGCGCGGCTCGGTGCTGCCCATGGGCCTCGAGCGCGGCGGTCGTGGCATCGGCGCCGACGAAGAAGCCGAAGGGGCGCGGTGGCCGACCTCGAGGAGCTGCTGCGCGAGGACCTCGAGCGCGCCGCCCGCAACACGGACGACGAGCGCGGCAACGACATCGCCCTCGAACCCGCCCCCGCGCGGGAGCCGGCATCGGCGGCCCATGACGCGGCGTCGGACAGCGACGGAGAGCTGCGCCTCGAGCGTCCGGCGTCGCCCGAAGAGCGCGCGGCGGAGCGCGTGGTGGAAGCGCTCCGCGAGCTGAACGCCGAGCTGGACGAACCAAGCCCGGATGGCGCCGTGCAGCGCCGCGAGCGCCTGGCGCGCGACGGCGACAAGGTGGACGACGAGCACGACTTCCCCGCGCTGCGCAGCCCCTCCCCGCCGCAGCAGGTGCTCCCCGGCATCGTGGTGGGGCGCGAGCTGGCCCGCTCACTCCGCCTCTTCGTGGGCGACGACGTGGACGTCATCTCCCCGTTCGGCGAGCTGGGCCCCACCGGCCCGCTGCCCAAGGCGCGCCGCTTCCGCGTAGCCGGCATCTTCTACAGCGGCATGTACGAGTACGACATGAAGCTGGTCTACGTGACGCTCGAGGCGGCCCAGACCTTCCTGGCCACCGAGGACACCGTCACCGGCATCGAGATCAAGCTCGAGGAGTCCCGCGTGGACGACGCCCCGCGCGTGGCCACGGCCATCCGCACCGCCATCGACCGCAGCGATCTGCGCGTGGAGGACTGGCAGCAGCGCAACCGCAACCTCTTCGGCGCGCTGGCCCTCGAGAAGCTGGCCATGTTCCTGGTGCTGGGCATCGCCATCCTGATCGCCGGCTTCTGCGTGTTCGGCACGCTCACGCTCATGGTGCAGGAGAAGGCCCGCGAGGTCGGCATCCTCATGGCCATGGGCACCACGCGCGGCGACATCGTGCGGGTGTTCCTGCTGGAGGGCCTCTTCATCGGGCTCTTCGGCGCTGCGATGGGGCTGGGCCTCGGGTTCGACCTCTCGTTCGGCGCCGAGCACTTCGGCATCCGCATGAACCCCGAGGTCTACTACATCGATCGCCTGCCGGTTCACACCGACCCGGCCGAGTTCGGGCTGGTGGGGCTCGCCGCGATCGCCATCTGCACCCTCGCCACCATCTTTCCGGCCATCGTCGCCAGCCGAACGAGCCCCCTGGAGGCCCTGCGCCATGACTGACCCGAGCGAAGTGATCATCGAGGTGCGCGGCGTCACCAAGCGCTTCGACCAAGAGGGCACCACGGTGCAGGTGCTCAACGGCATCGACCTCGACATCCGCAACCGCGAGATGATCTGCATCCAGGGCCGCTCCGGTGCGGGCAAGAGCACCCTGCTGCACATCCTGGGCACGCTCGACCTGCCCACCACGGGCTCCGTCAGCTACCACGGCAAGGACGTCACGCGCTTCAACAGCCGGGAGCTGGCTGCTTTCCGCAACGCGACGATCGGCTTCGTCTTTCAATTCCACCACTTGCTGCCGGAGTTCGACGCCCTCGAGAACGTCATGATGCCCGGCCTGGTGCAGGGCCGGCCACGCCCTCCCCTGCGCAAGCGTGCGCAAGAGCTGCTGGACAGCGTGGGCCTCGGACACCGCGTCACGCATCGCCCCGGCGAGCTCTCGGGCGGTGAGCAGCAGCGCGTGGCGCTGGCCCGCGCGCTGGTCATGCGACCCAAGGTGATTCTCGCGGACGAGCCGACGGGCAACCTCGACACCACCACGAGCGACGCCATGTTCAAGCTGTTCTTCGAGCTGAACCGCGAGCTCGGGACCACCTTCGTGATCGTCACCCACTCCGACGACCTGGCCGAGCGCATGCCCCGCCGGATCGTCATGAGCGACGGCCTCATCGCGGGCGACCTTCGTCGTGAGCCGCCCGTCCGCGCATCCGCTGCGCCCCCCCCGGCCGACGCCGACGAGCCGGGAGCGACCCTTGACCCCCTGTGACCACGCAGGTATAGCCCGCCCGGACTTTCTGAACGTGCGTACCCTACTTGCCTCAGCCTGCCTGCTCGCGTGCTTGTTCGCGCCACTCGCGCCCTTCGCGCATGGGCAGGCGCAACCGCCGGTAGACGACGAGGAAGAACTCGACGAAGAGGCCCTCGACGAGGAGCTCGACGCCGAAGAAGAAGCCGACGAGGAGGCGCCCCCGCAGCTGGGCACCAACCCCTACGTCCAGGAAGAAGACGCAGACGAGGCCGTCGAGGTGGTGGGCGCCTGTCAGGGGCGGCGCATCATCCGCATCATGGTCGAGGGCATGCAGCGGGTCACCGCCGAGGACATCCTCGCGGGGATGCGGCTCGGCCGCGACATGCCGTGCAGCGACGTGGAGGTCACGCGTGACGCGCGCGCCCTCTGGGAGCTCGGCTTCTTCGACGACATCGTGATCGAGGCCGAGCCCGTGGGCGCCGGTGTCGTGTTGGTGGTCCGCGTGCGCGAGCGCCCCGAGATCCGCCACATCGTCTTCGAGGGCAACGACGAGGTGGACGACGACGACCTGACCGAGGAGATCACGCTGCGCGAGCGGCAGATCCTCTCCGCCAGCGAGGTGCGTGCCCAGGTCGCCAAGATCCGCGATCACTACGCTTCGGAGGGCTTCTTCCTGGCCCGCATCACCCACGAGGTGCTGCGCGTGGACGGAGACACCAACGAGGTGGACGTCGTCTTCCGCATCGACGAGGGCCCAGAGGTCAAGGTCCGGCGCATCACCATCGTCGGCAACGACAACATCTCCACCTCGGACCTGCACGGCATCATGGCCACGGGCGAGACGGGCTTCTTCTCGTTCATCTCCAGCAACAACACGTTCGACCGCGAGAAGTTCGACGAGGACATGGTGCGGTTGCAGGCCTGGTACTACGACCAGGGCTACCTCGCCATGGCCGTGGGCTCGGCCCGCGTGGAGCTCACCGCCGACCGCGAGTTCATCGACATCACCATCCCGGTGGACGAGGGGCCGCGCTTCCGCATCGGCGAGATCACGGTGCGCGAGCTGGACGCCAACGGCGAGGCCATCGAGACGCTTCGCCCCGCGTCGGAGATGCGCGAAGAGATCGACCTCGACCGGGGTGACTGGTTCAACCGCACCTCCATCGCGAACGGCCTCATGGAGATCCAGCGCGAGTACCGCGACGTGGGTTACGCCCGCGTCGAGGTGGAGCCGGAGACGGACCTCGACGAAGACGAGCGCATCGTCGACCTCACGCTCACCATCAACCGCGGCCCGCTCGTGCGCATCGAGCGCATCGTCATCGCCGGCAACACCAAGACGCGCGACCGAGTCATCCGCCGCGAGTTCCAGATCCTGGAGGGCGACCTCTACAGCCAGACCCTCATCGAGCGCAGCCGAACGTTCATCAACGCCCTCGGCTACTTCGAGCGCGTGGACTTCAGCGAGGAAGAGGGCTCGAGCCCCGAGCTGATGGTGCTCAACGTGGAGGTGGCCGAGCGCGCGACCGGCACGTTCCAGGTGGGCGCAGGCTTCTCCTCCATCGAGCGCTTCATCATCACGGCGCAGATCCAGCAGCAGAACCTGTTCGGTCGCGGCCAGAGCCTCTCGCTGCAGGTGCAGCTCAGCGGCATCCGCCAGCAGTTCCAGCTCAACTTCGTGGAGCCCTGGTTCCTGGACTCGCGCTGGACCCTGGGCGTCAACGCCTTCTACACGGTGCAGCAGCGCCTGAGCTTCAACCAGGCGTCCACCGGCGGTGGCCTCACCCTCGGTCACCCCGTGTTGGACCCGCGCCTGCGCTTCTTCGTGAACTACGGCCTCGAGCACGTCGCCATCACCGCGCGCACCGGCGGCTTCTTCGGCAACACCAACGCCACGGGCTTCAACCAGTTCCAGGACCTCGGCCTCTTCGGCCAGTTCCGAGACGGCATCACCAGCTCCATTCGGCTCTCGCTCACGTGGGACTCGCGCGACAACCGCCAGTTCGCGTCCAACGGTGTCTACTGGAACTGGTCCACCGAGGTGGCCGACCGCTTCCTCGGCTCGGACAACGTCTTCGTCCGGCACACGGCCTTCGCCCGCTTCTACAAGAACATCTTCGGGCCCTTCGTGCTGAAGCTCAACCTCGAGTGGGGCCTCATCACCTCGCGCGACGCCGACGGTGTGCCCCTCTTCGAGCGCTTCTACCTGGGCGGCATCTTCAACGTGCGCGGCTACCGCCTGTTCAGCCTCGGGCCCCGCGCTGGCATCCTCGACAACCCGAACGGCTCACCCGCATCGTCCCGAGGTGCCGATGGCCGCGTCGTGGGCGGCAACATGCAGGCGTTCTACCAGCTGGAGCTGGAGTTCCCCATCGTGGAGTCCGTGGGCATCCGCGGCGTGATCTTCACCGACGGCGGCAACGCGTGGAACCTCGAGTCCCGCCTGTGCGAGGCCCCTTCGGTGAGCAACGACGTCACCAGTGATCTCTGCGGCTTCAACCCCGCCATCCGCACCTCGTGGGGCTTCGGCTTCCGCTGGTTCTCGCCCCTCGGCCCGCTCCGCTTCGAGTGGGGTGTGCCCATCAACCGCCGCCCCTGGGAGTCCAAGATCGACTTCCAGTTCAACATCGGCAACAGCTTCTGACCCCAAACTTGGGACGAATGAATCCGCAGACCGGATGTTCGTCCACCAACGGCTTGACCATGCCACTCGGCACGGCTAGCTAGCGTCATCGATAAAGGACTGGGAATGAACCTCCAGCGTCACGCCATCACCCTTGCAGCCGCTCTTCTGGTCTCCGTCGTCACGCCCGACGTGGAGGCTCAGGTCCGCGTCGCCGTGGTCGACCTCCAGGAGGCCTTGAACGAGACCGACGACGGTCGCCAGGCCAAGCGTCGCCTCAAGACCCTCTTCCGCCGCCGCCAGAAGGCGCTGGACGCTGCTCAGAACAAGCTGAAGCAGATGGCCGAGGACATCGAGAAGCAGAAGGCCGTGCTCAGCCGTGAGGCGCTGCAGGCGCGCATGGAGGAGTACCAGAAGGCCCTCATCGAGCTGCAGTCGCAGTACATGGAGTACCAGCAGGAGCTCGCCACCAAGGAGGCGCAGCTCACCAAGCGCATCCTGGACCGCATGCGCGAGATCCTCCAGGGCATCGGTCGCGCCGACAACTACACCATCATCATCGAGGCCAACGAGGGTGGCGTCATTTGGGCCCAGCCCAGCCTCGACCTCACCCAGCGCCTGATCACCGAGTACAACGCGGGTGGTGGTGCGGGTGCGGCCGCAGACGACGAGTGAGCCGCGGGCGTGCGGGTCGCGCCTGACCGGTGTACAAACGTGGCCGTGACGCGCCACACCCAGCCAACGCCGCCGAATGTGCTCGCAACGCACCGGCGGCGTTTGCGTGTGGGAACCCTGGGTGTACTGGGGCTCGCCGCTGGCCTGGCCCTGCCCATGCTGTCGGGCTCGGGGGCCGTGGCTCAGCGCCAGGACGCCCCCACGGGCTTGCACACGCTGGCCCAGCTCACCCAGGCCGCCTCGCAGCACAACCCGGGCGTGCGCGCCACGGATCACGCCATCACGGCGGCCGACGCGCGGCTCGACGAGATCCGCCTGTCGCCCTTCTTCCAGTTCACGGTCACCGGTGGAGTCGCCGTGGCTCCCAGCGCGCAGGGCACCCCCACCTACAGCCCGGACTCGCAGCTGCCGCTGGGCAACCCGTGGCGGCCCATCCTCAGCGTCGAGGTGGAGGGCGCCATCCCGCTCTACACGTTCGGCAAGATCATCAACGCGCGCCGCGCTGGGGAGGCCGGCGTGCGCGCCGCCGGGCACGACCGTGAGCGCACGCTGGCGCAGACGCACTACGACGTGCGCCGCGCCTACTTCGCGCTGCAGCTCGCGCTGGACGTGAAGCAGATGCTGTCGGAGGGCCTCGGGCGCCTCGAGAACGCCGTCGAGACGTTGGACGAGCAGCTGGCCAACGACGAGCCCGGCGCCAACCCCATGGACGCATACCGCCTGGCCGCCGCGCTGGCGGAGGTGCGCGCGCGCGACTCCGAGATCGAGCGGCTGGCCACCTCGTCGCAGGCAGCGCTCGAGACGCTCACGGGTGTGCGTGCGCTGCAAATCCCCGACTGCCCCATCGCGCGGGTCGCGGTGGACCTGGCCGACGTGGGCGACTACATCGCCGAGGCCCACGGCCACCGGCCCGAGCTGGGCATGCTGGACGCGGCGCTGGCGGCTCGGCGCGCGGAGCTGAACATCCACCGGGCGCGCTTCTTTCCGGACCTGGCGCTGGCGCTGCGGGCTTCGTACAGCTGGGGCCCCGGCATCACGGACATCCGCAACCCCTTCATTCGCGACCCCGCCAACACGCAGTCGCTGGGAGCGGCGCTGGTGATGCGCTGGGAGCTCGACTTCGCCGGCGCGTTCCACCGCACGCGACGCGCCGAGGCCCAGGTCGCCCAGCTCGAGGCCCTGGACGAGCAGGCGCGCGACGGCATCCGCCTCGAGGTCATCGCCACCTACGAGCAGCTGCTGGACGCCGACCGTCGCGAGGTGGCCTGGGCCGACGGCGAGCGCCAGACCCGCAGCTGGTTCGTGGCGGCCGGCCAGGCTTATCAGGTGGGCACCATCGAGCCGCGTGAGCTGGTGGACGCCATGAAGGCGTACTTCACCAACCGATTCAACCACCTCGAGGCGCTGCGCGAGTTCAACACGGCGGCGGCGGCCCTCGAGCGCGTCACCGGCACCCAGCTCGTCGCGCCCGACGCCTGGGAGCAGTCCTGCGCCGAATAATCCCGGCAACCAGGCGTCGAAGACCACGACACCAGGGGGCAGCCCCCACTCGGAGACCTTCATGATGCAACGACGACGCTTCCTCCTGCTTGCCGCGCTCAGCACCCTGCTCCTCGCGGGCGTGGTCCCCGCGGCAGCCGATGCCCAGGCCAACCCGGCCGAGGCGCAAGCGTTCTTGACCGAGCGTCACGAGGCGCTCCGCACCCTGTTCGCCCAGCGGGCCAGCGCCACGCGCAACCAGCGCCTGTCCACCTTGGTCAGCGAGCTGCTGGACCTCGAAGAGCTCTCGCGTCAGGCGCTGCGCGACCACTGGGACACGCGCACCCCCGCGCAGCGCGAGGAGTTCGTGAGCCTGCTCCGCCAGCTGGTCCAGGAGCAGTACGAGCGCAACCTCGAGCGCACCATGAACTACACCGTCACGTACGACGGCGCCGACGTGCGTGGGCAAGTGGTCACCGTGCGCACCCTGGCCAGCTCGGCCAGCAATCGCCGCGCTCCGGCGGTCAGCATCGACTACCAGATGGTGAAGGTGGGCAACACCTGGCGCGTGTTCGACATCAGCACGGACGGCGTCAGCCTGGTCCGCAACTACCGCACGCAGTTCAACCGCATCATCGAGCGTGAGGGCTGGGACGCGCTCATCGCCCGCATGCGCGAGCGGCTCTGACCTTCACGCAATGACGAGGCAGCTCACGGGGCTGCGGTGGCCGTCGCACGCTGCCGCAGCCCTGCTGCGTCTCGCACCACGATACGCCGGTGATCCGTGTCGATGATGCCGTCGCGCTTCAGCACGCCGAGCACCAGGGTGACCGTCTCGCGTGTGGCCCCCACGTACTCCGCGATCTCGATGTGCGTGAACTTCTCGCCGATGAGCACCCCGCGCGACTCGGGGATGCCGTGGCGCTCGGCGGCCTGGGCGACGAAGTCCGCCACGCGCGCTTCCACCGTGCGCGTGAGCACCGCGGTGAGGCGGTCTTCCACCTGGCGCCGGCGCGTGTTCTGGACGTGCAGCAGCGCGAGGGCCACCGAGGTGTGCTCCTCGATCAGGCGCTGCATGGTTGTCAGCGGAACGCGCAGGGCGTCCAGCTCACCGAGCACCAGGAGCTCCACGTCCTCGTTCTCATCGCTGAGGAAACCCTCTCCGTAGACCTCGCCAGGGCCCACGTAGTGCAGCGTCACGATTCGTGACCCGATGGTCCGAACCAGACGTGCCCGTCCTGCCCCGACCACGAACAGGCCGCGGAGCATTCCTGTGCGGGCGCGCTTGCGCTCGAGGCGGGTGGGCTGGCTCGCGAGGGCTAGCTCGCTGAGGACCGTCTCGGGGAGCCCTCGGAACACCGCACAGCGCTGCAGAAGCTCGCGACGGGGGTTCGGGGTGTCCGATAGGCTGACTGCGTTGAGTGACAAAGCCGGCATTCCACCTGTCATTCTAACCACAGAAGAATATTTCAGTCAAATGCCGTCTCCATTGGGCGTCAATTATACCCACGTTCCGACTCCCAGCTGCGCCCGGAGAGCCGTGACAGGTTGACCCTAACCCTCGCTAGCGCTAGCGTTTTCGCCCCGGCAGGCCCCCCTCGGCCGCCTCGCGCACGGAGCCCCTCGAGCATGCGACTGTACAGCGGCAAGATTCCCCTCATCGCCGACGAGATCGTCCGGACCCTCGTGAAAGAGGAGATGATCGAGACCAGCGCCGCGGAAGAGGTGGTGCTGGACATGGTGGCGGTGCTCAAGGAGTTCTCGCGCCGCGACCGCCAGGTGCTGGACGAGGCCAAGCGCCGCATGGAGCTGCAGGGGCTCAGCTACTCGATGCTGGGCAAGATCAAGCAGCGCGTGGCGAAGGAGATGTCCTTCCCGGTCCCCGAAGAGGCCCTGCCCTACCTGGTGGACCAGCTGCTCAACATGCTGTTCCACAGCAGCCAGGTGGAAGAGGTGTTCGCCGACGACGCAGTCATCCGCAAGGCGCTCGTGCCCATCTTGAACGCGCACACCAACGTGGAGAGCGAGCTGGACCGCGAGGTGCGCTCCAAGATCAAGAACCTGGCCGAGGGCACCGCGTCGTTCGAGATCGAGTATCAGCGCGTCATGGAGCAGATGAAGTCCAAGAAGGGGCTCTCCTGAGCTGAGCGTCGGCCTACGCAGCATGACCGGTTACGGCGCGGGCAAGACGCTCGCTGCCGGCCGTGAGCTGCAGGTGGAGCTGCGCGCCGTGAATCACCGCTTCCTGGACACGCGCGTGCGCATGCCCAACGCCCTCGGCGGGCTGGTGGGCGTGGTGGAGGAGGTGCTCAAGAAGCGCTGCGAGCGCGGCCGCATCGAGGCCTACGTGAGCCACGCTCAGGCGCGCACGGACGCCGGCATCGACCTGACCCGCGCCGAGGCGGCGCTGCGCGCGCTGGCCGCCCTGCGCGACCGTGTGTGCCCCGAGGAGCCGCTGCCCACCGCGCTCCTGGCCGGGCTGCCAGGGCTGTTCGCGGACGACGACGCGCTGGACCTCGACGCCGTGCGGGACGCCCTGGTGACGGCCACCGAGCTGGCGTGCGACGCCCTCGAGCAGAGCCGGCTCGTGGAGGGCGCCGAGCTCCAGCGCGACCTGAGCGCCCTCTTCGCCCAGGTGGACGGGCTGCTCAGCAGCATCGAGGCCGAGCGCCCCGCCCTGGTGGCGCGCCACGAGCAACGCCTGCGCGAGCGGCTCACGCGCGCCATCGAGGAGCACCAGCTCACCCTGGACACGGCGCGCCTCACCACGGAGGTGGCGATCTTCGTGGACCGCAGCGACGTGGCCGAAGAGCTCGCCCGCCTGCGCGCCCACGTGGCTCACTTCCAGGCCACGCTGGCCGCCGGTGGCGCCGTGGGACGCAAGCTGGACTTCCTCACCCAGGAGCTGTTTCGCGAGGCCAACACGCTCGGCACCAAGACCCCCGACGTGACCATCACGCACCTGGTGGTGGAGCTCAAGACCACGCTCGAGCGCATCCGCGAGCAGGTCCAGAACGCGCTGTAGTGCGCGCTCCAGCGTTGTTGCGTGTCACAGCCTTGTGCGATAACCACGGCCGTGGCTGACGTCCTCCTGCTCATCCTCAGCTCGCCCTCCGGGGCCGGCAAAACCACCCTCACGCGGCGGCTCTTGAACGACAAGACCATCACGTTCCGCTTCTCGGTGTCGCACACCACGCGGAAGCCGCGGGCCAACGAGGTGCACGGGCAGGACTACCACTTCACGGACGAGGCCACCTTCCGCGAGATGTCGGGCCAGGGGCTGTTCGCCGAGTGGGCCTACGTGCACGGCAACTACTACGGCACCTCCGTGGCCGAGATCGAGCGCGCCAAGGGCGAGGGCGCCGGCGTGCTGCTGTTCGACATCGACTACCAGGGCGCGCGCCAGATCCGCGCCAAGTTCCCCGAAGCCGTGGGCGTGTTCATCCTGCCGCCCTCCATGGAAGAGCTGCGCGCCCGCCTCGAAGGCCGCGGCTCAGAAGACGCCGACACCATCAATCGCCGCTTCGCCAAGGCCCAAACCGAGATCGAGCACTACCCGTTCTTCGACTACATCGTGGTCAACAAGGACATCAACGTGGCCGAGGCCGAGCTGCGCGGCATCATCTATGCGGAGCGCTGCCGGCGGTCGCGGCTGGCGCCAGAGGCCGAGGCGCTGCTGCCGAAGCCGTAGGCGACACTGGTCCTCCGTTGTCGTGATCGTTGTCGGCGACGGCGACGGAGAACCCAATCGCCACCGACCCCGATACCGCTCGTCCTGAACGGCGCCCAGCCCGCGACCCAAGTGACTCTCATCGTCGCCGTCGCCGACAACGCCCACGTCTATCGACTCATCACAAGTTCGTCGGGGCAGTCCGAGGCCGAGTGGATTCTGCAGGTTCCGTTCTGGGCCTTATTTCAAGGCACTTTTGGCGCCCCGGCTTGAAAAGCCGGGGCAGCGGGTCCTGGGCCTCGCTCCGGGGACAAGTCCTCCCTCCGAGGGAGGACTCAGCTTGGGTGGACTAGAGGAGCTCGAGGTGGCTGGCTGTGGAGGGTTTGAGGCCCGTCGAGGCCTCGAAGGCCTCATGGTTGGTCGTGACTTGCCAAACCCACCCGCCTTGGAACGACTACTCGATGAGTAGGCAGCTCGGATCTCGCCCAGCAGATGATCTCGAGGCTCAACACTTTACCAGCTTCCGAGGCTGAGTCCTCCCTTGGAGGGAGGACTTGTCCCCGAAGCGAGGCGAAGGTCCCGCTGCCCCGGCTTTCAAGCCGGGGCGCCCAAGTGCCTTGACACAAGCCGCTTCCGGCCCAGCGAGAGTCGGCCAGGGTCCTTGGGACGGCTCCGGTGACCATGGCCGAACTTGTGATGAGTCGTTAGACGCCCACGTCCACGTCCACGTGGGTTACCCCAGCGCGGCCTCGATGGCCGCCTCGAGCGTGCGCACCGCCACGATCTCCACCCCAGCGCGCTCGGCCGGCAGCAGCCGCTCGGCGTTCAACGCCGGCATGATCACCCGGCGGAAGCCCAGCTTGCGGGCCTCGGCCACGCGCTGGGCGGCCAGCTGCACGGCGCGGATCTCCCCGGCCAGGCCAATCTCGCCGAAGATGGCGAAGTCCCCCGGCACGGGCCGGTCACGGAAGCTGCTGACGGTAGCCACGGCCAAGGCCAAGTCGAGGGCGCGCTCGTCCACGCGCACGCCGCCGGCGATGCTGGCAAAGACATCGCGGTCGAGCACGTGCAGGCCGGCGCGGCGCTCGAGCACGGCCAGCAGGATGGCCAGGCGGTTGGCGTCCACGCCGGAGGCCACGCGGCGCGGGGCGCCGTAGGCGGCGGGGGCCACCAGCGCTTGCACCTCCACCAGCAAGGGCCGGCTGCCCTCGGCGGTGGGCACGATGACCGAGCCCGACGCGTTGGACGAGCGCTCTGCCAGGAACAGCGCGCTCGGGTCCGGCACCTCGCGCAGGCCCTCTTCCACCATCTCGAAGACGCCCACCTCGTTGGCGGCGCCGAAGCGGTTCTTGGTGGCGCGGATGATGCGGAACGCGTGGCTGCGGTCGCCCTCGAACGAGAGCACGGTGTCCACCAAGTGCTCCAGCAGCTTGGGCCCTGCGATGGCGCCGTCTTTGGTGACGTGACCGATCAGGATGAGGCTGATGCCCTCTTGCTTGGCCAGCTCCACCAGCCGCGCGGTGACCTCGCGCAGCTGCGTGACGCTGCCCGCCGACGAGCCCAGCTCCGTGGAGCGCAGCACCTGGATGGAGTCGATGACGGCCACCACCGGGCGGTCGCGCCGCAGCGCAGCCTCGGACTCCTCGAGCTCCGTGGTGGCCAGGATGTGGATCTCGTCCACGCCCGGGATGCCCAGGCGCCGGGCGCGCAGGGCCACCTGGGCGGCGGACTCCTCGCCGGTGATGTAGAGCGCGCTGTGCCCTTGGGCAGCGAGCGCCGCGAACGCCTGCATCACCAGGGTGGACTTGCCGATGCCCGGCTCGCCGCCCAGCAGCACCACGCCGCCCGCCACTGGACCGCCGCCGAGGGCCCGGTCGAACTCCGAGATGCCCGTGGGGATGCGCCGCGCGTCGTCCGCCTGGATGTCCTTGAGCTTGCGCGGGCGCGCCTTCTCGGTGCCGCCCACGGGGCTGCGGGCCGCCGTGGGCGCCACCCGCTCTTCCTCGAGGGTGTTCCACTCGCCGCAGCCCAGGCAGCGGCCCATCCAGCGTGACGCCGTGTGCCCGCAGGCGCGGCACACGAACGCAGTCTTGATCGAAGGTTTCTTCACGAGCGGCTTGTCGACGCGAGCGGGCGAGAGTTGCGTGCAGCGCTGCAAGCCCACTGGGCGAGAGCGCGCACGCGGGACTCTGCGTCAGCTCTCGCTGTTGTCCACCGTGACGGCGCCCGGCTCCGAGCCGCCCTCGTCCGCCGTGACGGCCTCGGAGTCGGCGCTCTCGGCGGACGCTTCAGGCGCCTCTTCAGCGGCAGCAGCGGCTGCCACACGAGCCGCATGCGAGGCGTCGAGGCGCTCGGTCAGGATCTTGCGCAGGGCCGACAGGTCGAAGCGCGCCGGGCGCTCGTCCTGGCCCATCTTCGCCACCTCTTCCACGATCTGGTCGGCGTGCCAGCGGGGCCGCTCCGGCACGGCCAGGCGCTCACCCAGCTCGGCCAGGGCCACCTTCTCCTCGTCGGAGATGTCGCCGTCGAGGCGCGTCATCCACGAGGCCACGGCGTAGACGAACAGGCGGTCCGCCTTGGTCATCTTCGAGCGGTCGATGACGTCGAGCGCCACGGGCTCCTTGCAGGCCGCCTCGATCTCGGCGATCTCGTCCAGCTCCAGCCCCACCTCCACGGCGGCGCTCACGATGGCGTCGGCCTCGTTGGGGTCCAGGTGGCCGTCGGCCCAGCCGATGGCAGCCAGGGCCAGGAACACATCCCGACCCATGGCCGGCGCCTCTGCGTTTTCCGCTTCGCTCATGTCTGTGGCTTCCTCACGGTCCGGCAAGTTCGGACCAGCGCCGTTGTACCACAGGCCGCGCCGCGGAAGGCGTCAGTACTCGACGCCCAGCACCAGGCGCAGGGTCTGCGCGTTGCCCACGCCGAGGCCCGTCTCCTTGAGGCCCGCCATGGGGAACAAGATGCCGTAGTGGAACGCGGCGTAGAAGCCGTCGGTGAGGCCCGGACCGTCTTCGCTGCGGTAGTACACCGAGGCGTTCAGCTCGAGGCCGAGGGTGTTGGCCCCGCGGTCGCCGTACTCGCGGATCTGCGAGTTGCGGTTGGCGCGGCTGTAAATGACGTCCACGCGTGCGCCGAGGCGCTGGCCGAAGGCGGTACGCACGATGTCGTAGGAGAGGCCGGGGCGCAGGTACCACACGCCGCCCACGTTCCCGAGGATGTTGCGGAACAGGATGAGGTCGATGCGGTAGTTCGGGTGGAAGCCGAAGTGCGTGAGCTGGTCGTTGCCGTCCTCCTGCCGGTACGTGTTCTCGCGGCCGGAGATGCCGCGCACCTGCGAGTCGCCCGTGCCGAGGCCCGTGTCCACGTAGATGCCGAGGGCGTCGTCCAGCAGGCGGTACTCACCCTGGAAGGCGAAGCCGAACGAGAGGATGCGGTAGTCATCGTCGTCGTCCGTGCTGTTCGTGATGTTGCCAATGCTGCCGATGTTGAGCGCAGCCTCGAGCTCGAGCCGCAGGTCGCCCCACATGAACTGCGCCCAGACGTCCGGGGTGGCCTGACGCGCGTTGCGGCGCACCAAGTCCACCAGAGGCGCGCCGGCGTCCACGGTGCTGAGTTCGATGGCCTCGGACGAGAGACGCTGCGTGCGGTAGAGGAAGTAGATGCCCGCGTTCAGCACCCAGTCCCCGTTGGCGAGGCGCTCTTCCTGCTCTTCCTCGCTGAGGCGGTATGCCGCGAGGAACGAGAACTGGCGGATGTCGTCCGCGCCCGTGAAGTCGAACGGCACGGCGCGCAGGCTCGTGAGGGGGCTCATCACGATGCCCTCGCCCGCAAAGTCGTACGAAGCGCCAAAGAACAGGTCGCTGTAGCGCGTGATGGCCTGGACGCGGTCGATCTCCGAGGAGTAGTCGTCGTCGAGCCCGTCGCCCGCGTTGTAGAGCATCCCGAGGCCCCACTCGTGCGCCATGCGGCCGAAGCGAAGCTGACCGAGCGCGCGGTTGGTGACCTCGGCCCATGCACGGCGGACATAGATGCTGTCGCGGAAGGCATCCCCCGCGGACGTGGAGCTGACCCCACCCGAACCCATGTCGATGGTGTCTTCGAGGTCTTCCTCGGAACCGACCGCGACGCGGTCGGGCGAGCTGCCGAGGGTCACGTTGTCGAGCACGTCGATGGTCATGTGCACGCGCACGTCGTCGGACAGCGCCAAGGTGGGCTGGAGGCGAACGCGCATGTTGGCGCCGCGGATGCGGTCACCTCTGCCGCAGGTCGACGTCCCTTCACGGCAGTCACCGATGACGCTGGCCTCACTGCCCCCGGCACCCACAGCGAGAACGGCCAGTCGTTCCGGTGGTCCAGGAAGAAGTTGTCCATCAGCTCGCCGCGCACGCGCAGGTAGCCGTGCAGGCTCAGCACGCTCTGAGGAGAGGTCCATGCCGCACGCGTGGGATCGCTGCTGGGAGCGGCGCCATCGAGCAGCGACTGGTCGTCGCCCGGGGCCGCCTCGTCCAGGGGATCGCCCTCGGGGGCCGTGCCGGCTCTTCCTCCTCATCGAGCGGACCCGGGTCCAGCTCCTCCTCCTCGTCGAGCTCCTCTTCGTCGAGTTCTTCCTCGTCGACGGCGGGCTCCTCCTCCTCCTCCCACTCCTCCTCTTCCTCGTCCCACTCTTCTTCGTCTTCCAGCTCCTCCTCGTCCTCGAGGTCGTCAGCGGGGTCCGCCAAGCGAGGGGCAGGGGTGCGTTGCGCCAAGCTCACGCTGGCCGGGGCGGCGACGAGCGCGAGAGTAGTGACGATGGACAGCAGGGTATGGCGTCGCATAGGGTGCCCGCACGTAGCATGCTGACTCCGAGCCGGTCAATCCCGGGCCCCATCGGTTGACCGCGCGCGGGACCTGGTGCAAGTCGCTGCGATCATGGCACCCGGTACCCTTCGCTTCATTCCCCTCGGCGGCCTCGGTGAGATCGGCATGAACTGCATGGTCATCGAGTGCGAGGGGCGCGCGGTGGTCCTGGACTGCGGCGTCACGTTCCCCTCGAAGGAGCCGGGCGTGGACATCATCCACCCCGACTTCGGGTACATCGAGACCATTCGGGACCGGCTGGACGCCGTGCTGATCACGCACGCCCACGAGGACCACATCGGCGCCCTGCCCTTCCTGCTGCCGTTGATCCCCAGGGTCCCCGTCTACGGACCGCCCTACGCGCTTCGTCATATTGCGCGGCGCCTCGAGGAGCACGGCCAGAAGGCCGACCTGCGCCCCACCCGGGCCGGCCAGTCGTTCGGCGTGGGCCCCTTCGAGGTGGAGCCCCTGCGGGTGAACCACTCCATCCCGGACGCCACCGGGCTGATTCTGCGCACCCCGGCCGGCGTGGTGGTGCACAGCGGGGACTTCAAGATCGAGCGCGACCCGGTGGACAACCTGGCCTTCGACGCCGAGCGCCTGCGCCGGGCGGGCGACGCGGGCGTGCGGCTGCTGCTGAGCGACTCCACCAACGTGGACGTGGAAGGCCGCGCCGGCGAAGAGCGCGAGGTGGTGAACGCGCTCGACGAGATCGTGCGGGATGCCAAGCAGCGCGTCTGCGTGGCGGTCTTCGCCAGTAACGTGCACCGCCTGAACGCGGTCATCCGGGCCGCCAAGAAGCACCGCCGCAAGATCTGCCTGCTGGGGCGCAGCTTGGACAACCACGCCGCCATCTCGCGCGAGCTGGGCTTCATTCCGCCGGCCGACGCGCTGTTCGTCTCTGCCGAGATGGCGCGCTCGGTGCCACGCAGCGAGCTCGTCGTGGTGGCCACCGGCACGCAGGGCGAGGCCGCCGCCGCGCTGGGCCGCATCGCGCGGGGCGACCATCGGCACCTCACGCTCGAGGCGGGCGACCAGGTGGTGCTGAGCTCACGCGTGATCCCGGGCCACGAGCAGAGCGTGTTCGACCTGATCAACAGCCTCGAGCGCCAGGGCGTCATCGTGCACCACCGGCGCAGCCACAAGGGCGTGCACGTGTCGGGGCACGCCTGCCGCGAGGAGCAGCGCGAGCTGCTGGACCTGGTGCGGCCGCGCGCGTTCCTGCCGGTGCACGGCACGCGCTATCACCTGCGCCTGCATGCCGAGCTGGCCCAGGCCGCGGGCGTGCAAGAGACGCTGGTGGTGGAGAACGGCAGCATCGCCGAGCTGGACGCCGAGGGCTTCCGCGAGGCCGGCCACGTGCGCTCGGGCCGCGTGTACCGCGAGCGCGGGCGCGCCGTGGACCCCGCCGTGTTGAGCGACCGCGAGCTGATGGCGTCGCTCGGCCTGGTGCTGGCCAGCCTGCCGGTGGGCGACGACGGCGAGCTGCTCGGGCCGCCGAAGGTGGTCTCGCGAGGCCTGTATGCGCACGGCGACAAGGCAGGAGACGCCATGATGCTGCGCGCGGCCCGCTTCGTGGACGACGAGATCGAGCGCTACGACGCCGTCGGCATCGAGGCCCTCGAAGACCAGGCGAGGCGCTCCCTGAAGCGCTTCTTCAACCGTGAGCTGGGCAAGAAGCCCTTGGTGATGGCCACCGCGGTGGCCGTGGAGCTGGAAGCGTGATGCGCGAAGCAACCCTCCTGATCGCGCTCGCGCTGTGGACCGCGGGCTGCCAGCCGGGCCGCCCACCTGCGCAGGCCGGCGAGGAACAGACGGCAGCGCAGACGACGCCCGGCAGCGACGAGCTGGCGGGCACCTCCCGCCTGCCCACGGCCCAGGAGCGCGCCATCATCCGCGGCCTCATGGACGACGCGGCCTCCGTGCGCAGCCTGCCGTTCCTGCAAGAGGTGCCCGCCGAGATCCAGGACGAGGCCCGCATCCGCGCCTTCGTGGAAGCGGACATCGACCCTGTCGAGCTGCGCGAGGCGCGTGACCTCTACACGTCGCTCGGCCTGCTGCCCACGGACGTGGACCTCGAGGCGCTGCTGCTGGAGGTGCTGGGCGAGCAGATCGTGGGCTACTACGACCCGAAGGGGCAGCGCCTGGTGGTGCGCGACGACGTGATGCGCTCGCTCGCGCGCAGCTCGGTGGACGAGGCGCGCGTGGTGCTGGTGCACGAGCTGGTGCACGCCCTCCAGGACCAGCACCTGCGGCTGGGTGTGCTCAACGAGCTCGAGCGCGACTCCGACGCGGAGAACGCCTACCACGCGCTGGTGGAGGGCGACGCCACGCTGGCGATGGTGGCCTACGTGCTCAGCTCGCAGGGCACGCAGCTGCGCGACATCACCGACGACCCGCAGCTGCTGCAGCGCTTCTTCGAGAGCGGCGCCCCCACCAGCGGAGCGGACGCGCTGGACCGCGCCCCGGCCATCTTGCGGGTGACGTTGATGGCGCCCTACACGCGCGGCGCGCTGTTCTGCGGCGACCGTCACCGCCTGGGTGGCTGGCGCTCGGTGGACGGCGCCCACGCGCTGTTGCCCATCAGCACCGAGCAGGTGCTGCACCCCGAGAAGTACCAGGCGGGCGAGCTGCCCGACGTGGTGCCGCTGCCCACGGGACGCGCGCTCGAGGCGCTGGGGTTCGTGCGCACCATCGAGGACACGTTGGGCGAGCTGGAGCTGTCCATCTACCTGGCGCAGGGCACCAGTAGCGACCAGGACCTCGCGGCCGCCGCGGGCTGGTCGGGTGACCGCCTGGCCATCTACTCGCGCGCCGATGCGCCCTCCGCCGCCGTGTGGTGGACGTCCTGGGACACCGAGGCGGACGCACGCGAGGCCGAGCAGGCGGCCGAGCGCGCCGGCGCCGAAGCCGAGGGCAGCGTGGTGCTGCGACACGGGCGCGCGGTGATGATCCTGCGCCAGGTGCCCACGCTCGCCAGCGCCGAGCTGACCGCCCGCTTCACGGAGTTCGCGCGGGCCCTGCCGGCCGGCCCTCCCCACCGCTGAGCGATCCCTCGGCGAGGGAGTGTGATAGATCCCCGGCCATGAGCCGTCGTTCTTGGGATCAGTACTTCATGGCCATCGCCCGCGAGGTGTCCACGCGCGCCACGTGCGACCGCAAGCACGTGGGCGCCGTCATCGTGCGCGACAAGACCATCCTCTCCACCGGCTACAACGGCTCCATGCGCGGCCTGCCGCACTGCGACGAGGTGGGCCACATGATGGAGGACGGCCACTGCGTGCGAACGCTGCACGCCGAGAACAACGCCATCATCGCGTCCGCCAAGAACGGCGTGGGCATCGACGGCGCCACCATCTACGTGACCGCCAGCCCCTGCTGGAACTGCTTCAAGGCCATCTGCAACGCCGGCCTCGTGCGCGTGGTGTTCGGCGAGTTCTACCGGGACGAGCGCATCTTCGAGACCGCCAAGACCCTGGGCATGGAGCTGGTGCAGCTCAGCCCCGAAGCCGACGAATCTGGGGCGCCACCCGCTTGACCCGTCCCGAGGCGGAGGGTAGGAACCCCGACCCGCCGACCGCGCGACGCTGAACGTCGCTGCTGCATGCGTCGCGTCCGTTTTCTTTCCGTAGGAGCCCGTTCGAACGATGAAGTCCCAGGTCAGCGAGATCAGCCCAGTGCTCGTCGAGGTCAAGGTCGAGGTCCCCTGGGACACGGTCAAAGAGGACCTGGACAAGACGTTCCAGCTCGTCAGCCGGGAGGCCAAGGTCAAGGGCTTCCGCCCCGGCAAGGTGCCGCCCGCCCTCGTGCGCAAGCTCTTCGGGCCCCGCGTGCACGCCGACGTGGCCGCCAACCTGGTGAGCCGCTCGCTCATCAAGGCCGTGGAGGAGCACAAGCTCCAGCTCTGCGGCGAGCCCGACTACGGCGACATGAAGGAGATCACCACGGGTGAGCCCTTCGCCTTCGCGGCCAAGCTGGAGGTGCGCCCCACCATCAACGCCGTCGCGTTCGACAAGCTGGAGGTCTACAAGGAAGAGACCGCCGTGACCGACGCCGAGGTGGACGAAGAGGTGGAGCGCCGCCGCAAGTGGGCCATCGAGTACAGCGCCCCCGAGCCCATGCGCCCGGCCAAGAACGACGACCGCCTGGGCGTGTCGTACTCGGTCACGGTGGACGGCGAGGTCGAGGCCGCGTTCTCGAACGACGACAACGAGATCGTGCTCGGCGCCGAGGGCCTGCTCAAGGAGTTCCAGGACGGCCTGGTGGGCAAGCAGCCGGGTGATGACGTCACGCTCTCCATCGCGTACCCCGAGGAGCACACCAACGAGAAGCTCAAGGGCAAGACCGCCATCTTCTCGGTGAAGGTGCTGCGCGTGGAGGAGCCGCACCTGCCCGAGCTCACCGACGAGTGGGCCAAGGAGCACGACTTCCAGACCATGACCGAGCTCCGCGCCGGCCTGCGCAAGCAGCTGGAAGAGACGCGCAACAAGCGCGCCCGCAACGACGTGCGCGACCAGCTGGTGGAGGCGCTCGTCGCTCGTAACGCCATCGAGGTTCCGCCGTCCATGGTCAAGCAGCAAGAGCAGGCCATGGTCTACGAGTTCGCGCAGTTCCTGCAGTACGCAGGCGGCATGGGTCAGAACGGCCTGCCCGAGAACTTCTTCGACGACTTGAAGGAGCGCGCCGCCAAGCGCGTTCGCGGTGGCCTGCTGCTGAGCGCCATCTCGCGGTTGGAGAACGTGAAGGTCGAGAAGGCCGACGTGGACGCGAAGTTCGCCGAGCTGGCCGAGAAGACCGGCAAGCACGTGGCCAAGGTCCGCGCCGAGTACCAGGGCGAGAAGCTGGACCAGCTCGAGAACGAAATCTTGAATGACAAGCTGCTCTCGCTGTTGGAAGCGAAGGCGACCGTCAAGAAGGGCAAGCGCCCGGAGCCCGAGAAGAGCGCGGCCAGCGCAGAGAGTGAGCCTGCATGAGCGAGCGGATCCGTGAGCAAGCCGTCTGGGTCTACGAGAACACGCACCGCGGCGAGCGCCAGTGGGACATCTGGAGCCGGCTTCTCAAGGACCGCATCGTGTTCCTGGGCACCGAGGTCAACGACGTCGTCGCGAACCTGATCATCGCGCAGATGTTGTTCCTCGAGAGCGAGGATCCCGACAAGGAGATCACGCTCTACGTGAACAGCCCAGGCGGCAGCATCACGGCCGGCATGGCCATCTACGACACCATGCAGTACGTCCGCTGCCCCGTGGCCACCGTGTGCCTCGGGCAGGCAGCCTCCATGGGCGCCTGGCTCCTGGCGGCCGGTGAGCCGGGCCTGCGCCGGGCCCTCCCCAACAGCCGCATCATGATCCACCAGCCGCTCGGCGGGTTCCGCGGCCAGGCCACGGACATCGAGATCCACGCGCGCCAGATCCTGGCCCTCAAGGCCCAAATGACCGAGATCCTTGCGCATCACACGGGCAAGACCTTCGAGGTCATCCGCGAGGACACTGAGCGCGACCGCTACCTCTCGGCCGAAGAGGCCAAGACCTACGGGCTGATCGACCACGTCATCGCCCCGCGCAAGACCATCTAGGCCACCCGGGGCCCCCTGGCTGCGCTCTCGACATCGTCGGCACGCAGCACTAGACTCGACTATCAATGGGAACCACTCCCTTAACCCCTCGGACAGCGAATAGCGCTAACGACAAGTGAGGACTGGGTGCCCAGGCACGACGACGGACACGGAAATCTCCAATGCTCCTTCTGCGGAAAGTCGCAGAAGGAGGTCAAGAAGCTCATCGCTGGACCCACCGTCTACATCTGCGACGAGTGCATCGGGCTGTGCAACGACATCATCGCCGAGGAGGTAGACCGCGAGGACTCGCTGCAGTCCGGCGCGCCGCTGCCGAAGCCCGCGGAGATCAAGGCGGTGCTCGACGAGTACGTCATCGGGCAGGACCGCGCGAAGAAGATCCTCTCCGTAGCGGTGCACAACCACTACAAGCGCATCGACTCGAAGGTCACCGGCGACGACGTCGAGCTGCAGAAGAGCAACATCCTGCTGCTGGGCCCCACGGGCAGCGGTAAGACGCTCTTGGCGCAGACGCTGGCGCGCATCCTGAACGTGCCGTTCGCCATCGCCGACGCCACCACGCTCACCGAAGCGGGCTACGTGGGCGAAGATGTGGAGAACATCATCGTTCAGCTGCTGCAGAACGCCGACCACGACGTGGAGCGCGCGCAGCGGGGCATCGTGTACATCGACGAGATCGACAAGGTGGCGCGCAAGGGCGACAACCCGTCCATCACGCGTGACGTGTCGGGCGAGGGTGTGCAGCAGGCGCTCCTCAAGATCATCGAGGGCACGGTGGCCAACGTGCCGCCCAAGGGTGGCCGCAAGCACCCGCAGCAGGACTTCCTGCAGATCGACACCAGCAACATCCTCTTCATCTGCGGTGGTGCGTTCGTGGGCCTCGACCAGGTCATCGAGCGCCGCATCGGCGAGAAGACGCTGGGCTTCGGCGCCGACATCCCGTCGCAGAAGGACAAGAAGATTGGCGAGCTGCTGGCTCAGGTGCAGCCGGAAGACTTGCTCAAGGCCGGCCTCATCCCGGAGTTCATCGGTCGCTTGCCGGTCATCGCCACCCTGCACGAGCTCAACGAGGAAGCGCTCATCGACATCCTCACGCGGCCGCGCAACGCCCTGGTCAAGCAGTACCAGCGCCTGTTCGAGATGGACGGCGTGAAGGTCAAGTTCACCGACGGTGCCCTGCGCGCCATCGCCAAGAGCGCGCTCGACCGCAAGGCCGGCGCGCGTGGCCTGCGGGCCATCACCGAGCACGCCATGCTCGACATCATGTACGAGATCCCCTCGCAGCCGAACATCAAGGAAGTGGTCGTGAACGAGGACGTCGTGCTGAAGGGCGAGAAGCCCCTGATTGTGTACAGCAAAGAGGCCAAGCCCGCGTGAAGGTGCCTCGTTGCTCCCTCGTTCCCGCGGGTAGGCCCTGATGTTCTTCCACAAAAACAACGACGACGAGAAGCGCAACGAGGGGCGGTCCAACCCGCGGGTGGTCCCGCTGCTCCCCCTGCGAGACATCATCGTCTTCCCGCACATGGTGGTCACGCTCTTCGTGGGGCGTGAGAAGTCCATCAACGCGCTGGAAGAGGCCATGGGCCACGAGAAGGAAATCCTGCTCGCCGCCCAGCGCAAGGCCAAGACCAACGACCCGCTGCCCGAGGACATCTACGCGGTGGGCACCGTGGGCGTCATCATCCAGCTGCTGCGCCTGCCGGACGGCACCGTGAAGGTGCTGGTGGAGGGCAAGCGCCGCGCCCAGATCGCACGCTTCGTGCCCAACGAAGAGTTCCTGCTGTGCGAGGTAGACGTCGTCGAAGAGCCGGCCGTGGACCCGGTGGCCGTCGAGGCGCTGGTGCGCTCCGTGCACCGCACCTTCGAGCAGTACGTGAAGCTCAACAAGCGCATCACGCCGGAGACGGTGGTCACCGTGCAGACCATCGAAGACGCGTCGCAGCTGGCCGACACCATCGTGGGTCACCTGCAGAGCATCAAGCTGGCGGACCGCCAGGAGATGCTGGAGACCAGCGACCCGCTCAAGCGCCTCGAGCGCCTCTACGAGCTGATGAACGCGGAGATCGAGATCCTCCAGGTGGAGAAGAAGATCCGGACCCGCGTCAAGAAGCAGATGGAGAAGTCCCAGAAGGAGTACTACCTCAACGAGCAGATGCAGGCGATTCAGAAGGAGCTCGGCGAGAAGGACGAGTTCAAGTCCGAGATCCAAGAGATCGAGGAGCGCCTGAAGACCAAGAAGCTCACCAAGGAGGCTCTCGGCCGCGTCAAGAAGGAGCTCAAGAAGCTCAAGATGATGCAGCCCATGAGCGCCGAGGCCACGGTGGTGCGCAACTACATCGACTGGATCCTGGCGCTGCCCTGGTTCGAGCGCTCCGAAGAGAACTACGACATCGCGCACGCCGAGCGCATCCTGGACGAGGACCACTACGGTCTGCAGAAGCCCAAGGAGCGCATCCTCGAGTACCTCGCCGTGCAGGCGCTGGTGAAGAAGCTCAAGGGGCCCGTGCTGTGCCTGGTGGGTCCGCCCGGCGTGGGCAAGACCTCGCTCGCCCGCTCCATCGCGCGGGCCACGGGGCGTGAGTTCACGCGCCTGTCGCTCGGCGGCGTGCGCGACGAAGCCGAGATCCGCGGCCACCGCCGCACGTACATCGGCGCCCTGCCCGGCCGCCTGATCCAGTCGCTCCGCAAGGTGGGCGCCAACAACCCGGTGTTCCTGCTGGACGAGATCGACAAGATGTCGAGCGACTTCCGCGGCGACCCGGCGTCGGCCCTGCTCGAGGTGCTGGACCCCGAGCAGAACAGCACGTTCAACGACCACTTCCTGGACCTCGACTACGACCTCTCGGACGTGATGTTCATCACCACGGCCAACTCGCTGAGCGGCATCCCCCTGCCGCTGCGTGACCGCATGGAGATCCTGGAGCTCAGCGGCTACACGGAGTTCGAGAAGCTGAACATCGCGGTGCGCTACCTGGTGCCGCGTCAGCTCGAGGCCGCGGGCCTGGGCGACGTGGACGTGGAGATCACCGAGAACGCCATCCGCACGGTCATCCACCACTACACGCGCGAGAGCGGCGTGCGCAACCTGGAGCGTGAGCTGGGCAGCATCTGCCGCAAGATCGCGCGCCAGGTCTTGAAGGACCGCCAGGTGGAAGAGCGCGCTGCGGACGACGCCGCTGAGACGGGCGAGCCGAGCAGCGTACAAGACGGCGTGGCCGTGGTGCTGAACGTCAACGCCACCAGCGCGGCCGACGCGGCGGTGGGCACCGACGACGCGCAGCTCAGCGACAAGCCGGCAGGTGATGCCCCCGAGGCCGACGAAGCCCACACTGAGGCGCGCTACCGCGTGGTGGCCCGTCAGGTGCCGCGCTACCTGGGCGTGCCCAAGTTCGCGGGCGACAAGACGTCGGACAAGGACCTCATCGGTCTGACCAACGGGCTCTCGGTCAGCAGCTACGGCGGCAGCGTGCTCGAGTGCGAGGCGGCCGTGGTGCCGGGCAAGGGCAAGCTGGTCATCACCGGCCTGCTCGAGAAGGGCATGCAGGAGTCCGCGCAGGCGGCCATGAGCTACATCCGCTCGCGGCAGAAGCTGCTGGGCTTGGAAGAAGACTTCCACACCAACCTCGACTTCCACGTGCACTTCCCGGAGTTCGTGCAGAAGGACGGGCCCAGCGCCGGCATCACCATGGCCACCAGCTTGGCCAGCGCGCTGCTCAAGATCCCCGTGCGCCGCAACGTGGCCATGACGGGCGAGATCACGCTGCGTGGGCGCGTCATGCCCATCGGCGGGCTCAAAGAGAAGATGCTCGCGGCTCACCGCGCGGGCATCGACACCATCTTGGTGCCCGCCGAGAACCGCAAGGACCTGGGCGAGATCCCGCGCCGCGTGCTGAACGCCATGCGCGTGGTCCTGGTGGAGCACATGGACGAGGTGCTGCGCGAGGCCCTCGTGCTGCACGACCCCGACGCCATCTTCGGGCTCAACCGGGTGCGCCCGCTCGAGTACCGCAACGGCAAGCTGCTGGGCCCGGACGACGACCTGCCCGCCCCCGGCACGCCGGTGGCCAACGTGGCGCCTCCGGGCGCGCAGCAGTAGGTCGGCGCCACGGTCGCGACGAGAACCCCCCTGGCGCAAGTCGGGGGGAGGCCTCATACCTGGGGCCACATGCGGGCTTAGCTCAGTTGGTAGAGCATCGCCTTTACATGGCGAGTGTCTCCGGTTCGAGCCCGGAAGCCCGTACCAATCTGGAAACCCTGCCTCGTGGCAGGTTGCATGGCGCGCCTCTCGGGGCGCGTTTTGCATTTGGGGGAGGCGCTCTTCACGGGCTCGCTTGGCCACTCGCCCCCCCACGGTTGAAGCACGGCACATCGCGCCCTACACTTTGCGCATGAGTGACTGGGCATTGGACCTCAGCGGAGAAGCGCGCTGGGACGCCGGGACGGGCGTCTACCGGCGGCGCGACCTTGCGCGGGTGGAAGCCCTGGACTCCCAGATTCGTGGCGTGCTCGAGCGTCGCGTTCGCTTGGTGTACACGCCACTGCTGGCCGCACAGACGAAGCTAGCGTTCCAAGAATTGCTGCTGACCGTGCTCCCTGAGTACATCAAGACGGCCCATGCGATTGAGGTGCTGGCGGACGAGCACGGGCTCAGCCTCCAGGTGGGCGACACGCACGCCAGCGGCTTCCGTGTCCACATCGAGGCCATTGGCGGGGCCTCGTTGCTCGAGGAGCTGGAGTTCGCGCAGGAGACCATCGACGACTCCCTCGAGCTCGCGCGGGGGTTCGCTCCCCTCGAAGACCAACACGCTGCGGTGGACAGCAGCTTGGCCCAGCGACACCAGATGAGCGTCCTCATTCACGGCATCTGTTGCGAGTGCCTCGAGCCTAGCGTCGCCACTCTCGCCACTCCGCAGGCGCTTCAGGCAGCTTCAGACCTCGCCGCGAAGGCCGCGTTCGAGGCCTACTATGCCGCCCGGGAAGCGGAGCACCTCCGCTTCGGCGATCCGTCCACTCGCGGAAGCGAGGCCGCGCTCGTGCACGACGCGGCCGACGAACTCGATGAGATTGCGCTCGAAGGGGAGCCCGCACTCCGTTGGCTGAGAGATCCAACCGCGTACTCAAGCTGACGCGGCGCGTGATGCTGCAGCTGACGCAGCTGCAGAAGGAAAACCGTCCGGACTGGCTGCGGGTGTCACGCGAGGTCGAACTCCTGCGCGTAGCCATCGCGCTCCCGTGGCCGCTGGACCGGGGGACGAGCCGCCTGTCGGCGGGTATTACGAACGGACCGCTCGGAACGACCTGGGCCATTCGCTACATGGCCTCGGACGAATTCCTCGTGGTGCGCTCGATTGGCAGGCTTGGGACTCCTCCGGTGGGTGGGGGGACACGGAGTCCCGCGACGCGCGCCGCCTAGACCCTCGAGCGTGGAAACCGCGCGGGCCTCACACGGTCTTCAGGAAGTCCGGCAGGTGCTCCTTCATCTCGGCCACGGCGGTGGCCAGCGCCTCTTCGCTCATGCCGCGGGTGAGGGTCCAGCTGGCGAGGCCTCCCTCGCCCACGCGCAGCTGGGCGCGGCGGTCCACGTGCACCACCAGGCTGGGCACGTTGGCCAGGTCCATGACCTCTAGGATCTCCGCGGGGTCGAGCGCGGCCACGTCGCCGAAGCCCAGCTGCAGCCGCCGGCGAACCGCGGCGAACGAGACGGCGGTGCGGGCCTCGGCCAGCGCGCGGATGGCGCGGTCGAGGGCGTGGGTGGCGGCCTCGGCGGTGTCGTCGCCCTCGGTGAACAGCGCGGCGCCCAGCTTCTGGGCTTGGCGCACGCTCTCGGCGGAGCGCGCCAGGCACGCGTCGAAGTCGTGGACGTCGGGGCGCGGGTCGAGGGGGTCACGCATTGCGCGAGGCTAGCATCCCCTCTTCGTTGTCGTTGTCGTTGTCGTTGTCGTTGTCGTTGTCGTTGACGGCGACGGCGACGGCGACGGCGACGGCGACGGACACCCGCGTCGCCAACGAGACGACCTTGGTCACCATGGAGACCGAGAGCGCCGAGACGCCAACATCGAGCTTGGCCGCACACGGTGGATCTCCAAAGGGAGCGCCGTCGCCGTCGCCGTCGCCGTCGCCGTCGCCGTCGCCGTCTAACGACTCATCACAAGGTCGGCCCATGGTCACCGGAGCCGGCCCAAGGACCCTGGCCGACTCTCGCTGGTCCGGAAGCGGCTTGTATCAAGGCACTTGGGCGCCCCGGCTTGAAAGCCGGGGCAGCGGGACCTTCGCCTGGCTTCGGGGACAAGTCCTCCCTCCAAGGGAGGACTCAGCCTCGGAAGCGGGTAAAGTGTTGAGCCTCGAGATCATCCGCTGGGCGAGATCCGAGCTGCTTACTCATCGATTAGTCGTTCTAAGGCGGGTGGGTTTGGCAAGTCACGACCAACCATGAGGCCTTCGAGGCCTCGACGGGCCCCAAACCCTCCACAGCCAGCCACCTCGAGGCTCCTCTAGTCCACCCAAGCTGGAGTCCTCCCTCGGAGGGAGGACTTGTCCCCGGAGCGAGGCCCAGGACCCGCTGCCCCGGCTTTTCAAGCCGGGGCGCCAAAAGTGCCTTGAAATAAGGCCCAGAACGGAACCTGCAGAATCCACTCGGCCTCGGACTGCCCCGACGAACTTGTGATGAGTCGATAGCCGTCGCCGTCGCCGTCAACGCCCACGCTCACGTGGACACAGCGCCCTCTGCGCCGCCCGGGTTGCGGATGACCAGCGCCGTCAGGGCTTCACCACTTGTTCTCGGCCTGCTCCGCCCACCCCACCAGCCCATCCACCGAGTGCCGCACCCCCGCGCTGTCACTCATCCACCCGCGCCACGTCCCGAACGCCTGGTGCACCTCCGACCCGAGCAGCCCCAGGTTCATCCCGGCGTGCCGCACGTGGAACGGCGTGAGCGTCACGTCCAAGCGCTCGCCCTGCATGCTCCACGGCCGGTCCCACGCGCGGGTGTCGTAGCGCCACGCCACCTCGTCGGGCAGGTAGCTCATCACGCCGTCCACGAAGAGCGCGTTCTCGGTGGCCCCCGTGCCCTCGGTCCACTTGGCGCCCAGCTGGAGCCCGATGCGCTTGCCGGCCACCACGCCGCTGCCCGCGGCCCAGTTCCACACGATGTGGTGGGGCCAGATGCCGCGGCCTCGGTCGAGCACGGCCCAGGACTCGCCGGCGGGGATGGCGTGCGTGACCCCGTCCACGCGCAGCACGCCTGAAACAGGGCGCGCGGGGGCCTTCACGGTGTACTGGAACTGCCGCTCGCTCCACGGCACCACCACGCCCAGCATGTCGCCGGCCGCGTCCACGAAGGCCTCCACCTCCACGCCGCCGATGCGCGCGGAGAGCTGCGTGCCGGCCGCGTCCTCGCGGAAGTCCACGCGCACCCCCGGTGCCCTGCCCCACGCGTGCAGCGGCGGCAGCGTGTCCGGCAGCACGGCGCCCAGGCCCAGGGGCGCGATCATGGGCTGCGAGCGCTCCACGCCCGTGCGCCGGTCCAGCACGAAGCACTCGTGCAGCGCCAGGTAGTCCAGGCTCGAGAGCGTGAGCCCGATGACGTGCGTGGGCGTGATCAGGCCCCAGTACTCCCAGCGCTTCGTCCGCCCCCAGCCACGCAGGTTGGGACGATGCAGCGGGCGCCGTGTGTGCCCGCGCGCAGCCGGGTCGAGGGCGCCGTTGGGCAGGCAGAGGTCGACGGGCTGCGTGAGCTCGGGGTTGGTGCGCGTGGCCATCCCCCCGAGCCTGCGCTCCGTCAGTTCAGCTCGTCCACCCAAACGCACTCGCGCGGCGCCGGCCGGGGTGCGCGCAGCTTGGGCGGGATGCCCACCAGCGCACGAGCCAGGCGCTCGGCCTCGATGTCCGAGTCGTGGATGAACTGGATGGCCATGCCGGCCTTCTTCTCTTCGTTGGCGCGGCGGTGGATCTCCACACGGCACACGCGGCCGAAGAAGAACAGCGGCGCGCGGCCAGCGGGGTCACGCGCCGGCGGCGTGAGCTGCACCACCACCTCTTCGCCCACGTGCAGCGGGTAGTCGCACGTGAGCCACATGCCCTGCGAGCTCAGGTCGGAGACGTGGTGCTCGATGGGCACGTCCCACATGTCGGAGACGAGCTCGCACGCCATGTCGACGTGGCGGCGGATTTCGGAGCGGGCGGAGAGAACTTCGACGGTCTGGATCACGGCTGCACCTCGTGGCTGGGGTCACGGGCAGCATACGACCTTATCCTACATACACACACTTTTCGGCACAGAGGCCTACTGGAGCACGTTGAGGTGGACCTTCCGCGCGGGATCCAGCTCGTAGCGCTGCCCCGTCCAGATGCCGGGCGTGGCAAACGCTTCCTCTTTGCCGATGTCGTAGACCCAGATGCCCTCGCGGCCTCGATAGGTGGCGCTGCCCGCGCAGCACAGGTCGACCGCCACACCGGGCTCGCGCACGTGGTACAGGTCGTGGATGTGGCCGTGGCAGAGGGCGCCACGCTCCACCACCTTCACGCGCTCCAGCAGGTCGTCGGCGTTGATGAGCCCGTGGCGCAGCGAGTCGGGACCGCCGTGGGCCAAGCGCGCCGCATAGTGCGTGGCCAGCATGAGGAAGCGCCCGTTCAGCCGCGGGTGCTGGAGCGCCACCGACAGCGCCTCGAGCTGCTCGTCCGGAATGCGCCCGCTCGAGAAGCGGATGCTCGGGTTGGGGCGTGCGCTGTTGAACGTGATGATGGCCAGGTGCTCCCCGAAGAACCGCACGCGCGGCCAGCCGTCCTCGCCCGCCACTTCCGGCAGGTCGCTGGTCATCAGGTCACCGAAGAGCTGGTCGAAGCGCCCGTCCTCGAGCGTGTCCGGCATGTACAGGTCGTGGTTGCCGGGCACGGTGACGAAGGCCTCCGACGCCTGCACCACGCTGTCCACCACCTGCCGCGCGAAGCGCAGCTCGGGCCAGGTGCCGAAGGCCGTGTAGTCCCCTGTGCAGAGCGAGATCTGCACGCCCTCGCGCGCGATGAACTCCGGCAACGCGCGCACCTTGAGCTCGGCCAGCTTGAAGCGCGGGCGCCGGTGCAGCGCCAGGTTCACGAAGCCCAGCATGCGCTTGTTCATGAACTCGCGCGCCGGCACCTGGCCGAAGCCGTTCTCGAGGTGCACGTCGCTGAAGTGCAGCACGCGGTAGGTGTCGCGCTCGGGCACGCTGGCAATCGGGCGATGCACGTCGGGCGGGGCTACGTCGGTCACGGCCACATCGCAGGCGCGCGCAGACCCTCGCCCTCGTCGAGGCCGAAGCGCACGTTGAACGCCTGGATGGCCTGGCCCGAGGCGCCCTTCACCAGGTTGTCGATGGCGCACATGGCGATGACGCGGCCGGCGCGCTTGTCCACCACGTAGGCCACGTGGGCGCGGTTGCTGCCGCGCACCCAGAGGGTGTCGGGGTGCACGCCCGGGTCGCGCACCACCACCGAGGGGCTGCCCTCGTACAGGCCGCGCGCCGCGTCGGTGCAGTCGGCTGCGGTGACGCCGCCCTTGGCCGTGGCGTAGCAGGTGGCCAGGATGCCGCGCGTCATGGGCAGCAGGTGCGGCACGAACGTGACCCGCAGGTCCACGCCGGCCACGCGCGCGAGCTCTTGCTCCATCTCCGACGTGTGCCGGTGGGCAGCTGCCTTGTAGGCGCGGAAGCCCTCGGCCGTCTCGGGCAGGTGCGTGCTGGGCAGCGCCGTGCGGCCCGCGCCGGACACGCCGCTCTTGGCATCCACGATGATGCCGTGCGGCTCCACCAGGCCCGCCTTCAGCAGCGGCGCGAGCGCCAGGTTGGCGCTGGTGGGGTAGCAGCCCGGCACGGCGATGAGGTCTGCGGTGCGCAGCGCCTCGTTTGTACACGGCGGGGTCGCTGAGCCGGAAGTCGGCCGAGAGGTCCAGCACCACCAGCCCGCGGTCGCGCAGCTCGGACACGATGCCGGCGCTGGCCCCGTGCGGCAGCGCGCAGAACGCCACGTCGGCGCGGCGCGCGGTCTCGTCGGCGTCATAGGACTCGATGAGCCCCGGGTAGATGCCCGCCAGGCTGGGGAGAACATCGGACACGGGCTGGCCGGCCTTGCTCTGCCCGGTGACCAGCGTGACCTGCACGCGCGGGTGCCCCAGCAGGAGACGCATGAGCTCTGCGCCCGTGTAGCCCGAGCCCCCGATGACCGCGACGCGAATGGGTTGGTCCAACTTCTTTTCTTCCATGAGAGACAGCCTCGAAGGGGCACGTTATAGCAGGCTGGACGACGATGGCCTGCCCCCCTCGAATGCCCGCGCTCGCGGTCCTGGTTCTGCTCACGCTGATGCCTGCGTGGGCGCGCGCCGAGGCGGTCTTCCGGACCGAGCCCTACCTGCTGGACCCGCAGCCCCACAGCGTGGTGCTGATGTTCGAGCTGGACGCGGCGCGCGCGGCCGAGGTCACGCTCACCGGGCCCGAGGGCGAGCGCGTGGTCCCGTCGCCCGCCGTGGCCCACCACCTGCTGCGGCTCGAGGGCCTCCTGCCGGACACCGAGTACGCCTACGCGGTGCGGGTGCTGGGCCCCGACCGGCGTGACCACCGCGGCACGTTCCGCACGCCGCGCACACACGACCGCACCGACGCGCGCATCTGCCTCTACGGCGACAGCCGCTCGGGGGAGCCCGAGCACCGGAAGGTGGTCGCGGCCCTGCGGCGCACGCTCGCCCAACACCCCGCCGAGGCGGTGGTCCACCTGGGAGACTTCGCCACCGAGGGCGGCGAGCTCGAGGAGTGGCTGGCGCCGTTCGAGAGCGTCGCGCCGCTGGCCCGCGAGGTGCCGCTGCTGTTCGTGCTGGGCAACCACGAGCTGCTGCCCGACGACACCGGGCGCCCGCACTACCAGCGCTTCTTCGGGCGCGCCTTCGGCGAGCAGGCCTACTACGTGCGCCGCTTCGGGCCGCTGCACCTGGTGGTGCTGGACACCAACACCGACTGGCCCGACGACGAGGCGCAGCTGACCTGGGCGCGCGAGCAGCTGGCCTCGCTGCGGGCCGCACACCCGGACGACTTCATCTTGCTGCTGGCGCACCACCCCATGTTCAGCGGGTCGCTGCACGAAGACCACATGCCGCTGCGCGAGGCGCTCGAGGCCGCGGCGCGCGAGCACGCGGACCTGGTGTTCGGCGGCCACGACCACACCTACGAGCGCGGCACGGTGGACGGCCTGCACTACATCGTGAGCGGCGGGGGCGGCTCGCCGCTCTACGAGATCAACCACCGGCGCGCGGGCCAGCTGGCCTATGTCCCCGAGTACCACTTCCTGTGCTTGGACGCGAACGCTGGGCAGCTGACCCTGCAGGTGACGCGCATGGACGGAAGCCCGCTCGAGCAGTGCACGCTGCGGCGCGGCCAGCCCTTCGTGTGCGCCGACGGAACCCCGCGCGGCGTGATCGGCGGCGAGGCCCCCTGGCGCTTCTGGATGACCAGCCGCTTCTTGTGGCGGCGGCTCGGACCCGCTCTGGCGCTGCTGGCGCTGCTCATCGTGGTGGCGCGCAACGCGCTCGCGCGGCGGCGGGATAGGCGGGAGTAAGGCTCTCGAAGAGCGCGGCCGGCGGTGGTGCGATTCATCTTGCTGCAAGGCATCGTGGGCACCCCCGGCTCGAGCCTGATGATTCGACACATCTTGCTAGGGGCCCTATTCGCCTTGCAGCAAGGTTCCATGGGCACCCCCGGCTGGAAGCCGGGGGCAGCAGACCAGGCCTGGACCTGCCGAAAGTCCGCCCTGGGGCGGACTGCCTGATCGACAGCAGGGTGTGTTCTACCAAGGTTGGCCGGACGCAGTGTCTGGGTACCCTCAGTAGGGCAAACCCTGCTGGTAGCCACGTAGTCCGCCGCCGAAAGGCGGGGGACTTTATGCCCATCAGCCACCTGGTTTGCTGCCCCCGGCTTCCAGCCGGGGGTGCCCATTGTGCCTTGCAGCAAGGTGAATTGCCCCCCGGGCGAGATGAGACCGCACGCACGCTTGCGCGCATGCAAGTAAGCACTTACTCTCTTACGTATGGTCGAGCGCCGCAAGTCCGAGGATCGACAGGTCGAGCTGACCGACGCCGCGCTGCACATCATCGCGACCAAGGGCATCGCGGCCTTGAGCACGCGCAGCCTCGCGGCGCAGGTGGGGCTCTCGTCCGGTGCCATCTTCCGGCACTTTGCGTCGCTCGAAGCGCTGCTGGAAGCTGTGGTGGGGCGCGTGGAAGCGGTTCTCGAGTCCACGTACCCGCCGGCGACGCTCCCCCCTGTGGAGCGCCTCGAGCGCTTCATCGAGGCCCGAAGCACCGCCGTGGGCCATCAGCTCGGCATCCTGCGGCTCGTCCTGTCCGAGCAGTTTCTGCTCGCGCTTCCGGAGAGCAGCTCGGCGCGCCTGGCAGCGTGCGTGCAGAAGACGCGCGCGTTCGTGCTCACGTGCGTGCGCGATGGCCAGCGCGCTGGAGTGCTGCGCACCGACCTGCCCGCCGAGACGCTCGCACCCATCGTGATGGGCACCGTGCAGATGCTGGCGCTGGCTCCCTCGAAGGCTCGGCAGCGTGATGCCGAGGCACGCGCGGTGTTGGGCAGCCTGCTGGCGCTCCTTCGTTCGCCCGCTGTCGCTCCCAAGCCGAGCAGAAAGAGTTCCCCATGAACACCGCGGCTGCCTCCACCCTCTTCCGGCGAGCGCTCGGCATCCTGCGCCGCGGCCTGTGGCTCATCGTGCTGGTCGCGGTCGGGCTGCTGGTCGCGTGGTTCCGGGTGTGGTCGCCCGTCCGCGTGGAGGTCGTTCGCATCGACCGCGGCACCATCACGCAGGAAGCGTTCGGACGCGGGACCATCGAGAGCCAGCGCGAAGCCGCGGTGGGGTTCGACCTGGTGGGCCGGCTCAGCGAGGTGCTCGTGGATGAGGGCGCCCGCGTCACCCTCGGCCAGGAGCTCGCGCGCCTCGAGACGGACCAGGCCGAAGCGGACCTGCGATCCGCGCAGACCGGCATCGGTGCGGCGCGCGCTTCGCTGCATCGCATCGCGGCCGAGGAAGAGCGCGCACGGGCGCTGCTCGCCACGGCCGACCGCGAGGCCGCGCGCTCGCTGGCCCTCTTCGACCTGGGGCCGCGCCGGCTCAGCAGCTCGACGAGGCGCGCGACCGCCTGCGCGTGGCGCGCGCCGAGCTCGATCGCGTTCTGGCTCAGCGTTCCGAGGCGACCCGTGGCATCGACGTGGCCGCCGGCGGCGCCGAGCAACGCCGGGTGGCCATGGTGCGCGCCACGCTGCTGGCGCCCTTCGATGGGCTGGTGACACGCCGGCTGCGCGAACCGGGAGACACCGTGACCGTGGGCTCGACCGTGCTGCGCGTGGTGGACACCCACCGCGTGTACGTCAACGCCGCGGTGGACGAGACCATGCTGCCGCTGCTCGCCACGGATCAGCCCGCCGCGATCTTCTTCCCGGGCACGGAGGGGTCCGTGCCCGGCCGCGTGAGCCGAATCTCCTGGGAGGCCGACCGGCAGACCCACGAGCTGCTGGTGGAGGTCACGCCGGACCAGCTGGAGCGACGCATCGCCATCGGCCAGCGCGCCGACGTGCGGGTGGAAGTCGCGCGCCGCGAGGATGCCCTGCGACTTCCCATTCGGATGCTCCACCACGACGCCGAGGGTGCCTTCGTGTACGCGGACCGCGACGGCCGAATCGCGCTGGTCCGGCCGACGTTCGGCCTCACCGGGGAGGACCACGTCGAGGTGCTCGAGGGGCTCGCGGAGGGCGACGCCGTGCTGGCTGCGCCCAGTGTGGCCGCCACCCTCCCCGTCGGGCGGCGCTGGGTGGCACCGTGAACCTGGCCCTCCGCGACGTTCGCCGGCACCTCGGCCGGTTCATGGGCACTGCCGCGGGGCTCGGCCTGCTCCTGAGCGTGGTGGTCGCGATGCAGGGCATCTACGCCGGCATGGTCGACGACGCCACCATCCTGACCCGGGCGATGCACGCCGACCTGTGGCTCGTTCAGCGCGACACGCGCGGGCCGTTCGCGGAGGGCTCGCGCCTCGACCCGAGCGTGGAGGCGCGAGCCGCGGCGGTGCCGGGCGTTCGCAGCGCGCGCCCCTACACCTACCAGCTCATTCAGCGCGACCACCGCTCTGCCGTGATGCGCATCGCGCTCGTGGGGCTCGGCTGGCCGGACGACCCGGGGCGCTCGCTGCCCCTGGTGCGCGGGCGACGTCTGCAGCAGCCCCACGGCGAGATGATCGTGGATGCCTCCCTCGGGCTGGGCATCGGGGAGTCGCTCGTGTTCGCGGGCGAGCCGTACCGCGTGGTGGGGCTCACGAGCAACGCGCTCACCTCTGGTGGCGAGTCCGTCGCCTTCGTGAGCGTGGCCGACGCCGAGCTCATCGCGTTCGACCAGCCCGCGGAGGCCGCCATGCTGGAGCGTGAGCGCGTGGTGGCGCGCCTGCGGAGCACGGACATCGGCCGCGGGCAGCCGGCTCTCGAGGAGCTCGCCACGGACCCGCGCTGGCGCTCGCCGGCGCTGGCGTCGCCCCCGGTGGCGGCGGTGCTCGTCGAGGCGGACCCGCATCGCATCGCCGAGGTGCGGGAGGTCATGCGCAGCTGGGGCGACGTCAGCGTCTACTCGCAGGGCGAGGAGGAGGCGCTGCTGCTCGGTGGCGTGGTGCAGCGGGCGCGCATGCAGATTGGGCTCTTCACCGTGATCCTCACGCTCACGGCCGCCGTGATCATCATGATGATCATGTACAACCTCACGCTCGAGAAGACGCACGATCTCGCAGTCCTCAAGCTCATGGGGGCGCCCGGCTCCCGCCTCCTCGGGCTGGTGCTCCAGCAGGCCTGGCTGCTGGGTGCGCTCGGCTATGCAGTGGCCTTCGTCATCGGCGAGCTTGCCTATCCGATGTTCCCGCGCCGGGTGCTCATCACGGAGGCCATCTCTATCGTGGCGCCCATCGCGACGATGGCCATCGTCACCCTCGCCAGCATCCTCGGCCTGAACCACGTCATGCGCATCGACCCGTCGGTCGCGCTGGAGGGCTGACCATGGAAGACGCCGTCCGCGCGGTGGAGCTGAGCAAGACCTACGGGACGGGCCCGGCCACCGTGAAGGCGCTGGACCACGTGAGCCTCACGATCCCCCGCGGGACGGTGGCCGCGCTGCTCGGGCCCAGCGGGTCGGGCAAGTCCACGCTCATCAAGGCCTTGGGCTTCGTCTCGCCCGCCGATACGGGTGAGGTGTTCTTCGGGGGGCGCCTCGTCGTGAAGGACGGCGTTCCGCTGGCAGACCTTGCCTACCTGCGCAGGCGTCACCTCGGCTTCGTGTTCCAGAAGGCGAACCTCACGTCGTTCCTCACCGCGCGGGAGAACGTGGAGATCGCGTGCGAGTTCGGTGGCAAGACCGACGGCCGAAAGCGCGCTCGTGAGCTGCTCGAGTACCTGGACGTCGCGGGCCGGGAGCACTCGTACCCCGAGATGCTCAGCGGCGGCGAGCAGCAGCGCGTGGCCATCGCCAGAGCCCTGGCGAACGAACCGTCGTTGATCCTCGCGGACGAACCGACCGCCGCACTCGACAGCGTTCGCAGCCGAAGCGTCATGGAGCTGTTCCGAAAGGTCGCGCACGAGCGCGGCGCGGCGGTGCTGGTGGTCACCCACGACCACCGCGCGCTCGACGTGTTCGACGTGCTCTACGAGATGGAGGATGGCCGGCTCCGCCCGAACGCTGCTACCCTCCCCGCTCGATGAGCGAACGCGACCTCACCGGACGCTGCGGCACGTGTGGATTCTTCGTGGCGCTGCGGCGCGACGACAGCGGCCGCGCCAGCGGAGAGTGTCGCCTGGGCTGCTGGCCCTCGCCGCTGTCCGACACCATGACGTGCTCGAGCCACAAGCCCATTGGGCAGTCGTTCGCGGGTGCGCTGGCCCGCAAGCGCGTGGCCGGTGAGCCCGTGCGGCGTGGGCCGCGCGCAGGCAGCAGCGGTGGCAAGGGCGCCGACGGCGTCAGCTACGAGCCCGAGCAACGGCCGAGCATCCCCAAGGAGATTGGAATCGACATGGACCAAGCCGAATTCAAACAGGTGCTGCGCGAGGTCTTGCTGGAGGAGCTGGGCGTGCGCGACGTGGCGCTCGGTGAGCGCTGGCGCGGGGGCGAGGTGGAGCTCAAGCCCGGGCGCGACGGCGTGGCCAGCAAGAGCGTGCCCATGGACGTGTTCTTCAAGAAGATCGTGCTGGTGCGCGAGAAGCTCCGCGTGCTCGAGCAGAAGATCAACAACTCGGACAACCTGGCCGACGACGAGAAGGTGCAGATGCAGCAGTACGTGACGGCCTGCTACGGCAGCCTCACCACGTTCAACGTGCTGTTCGCGGACCGCGACGACTACTTCACGGGGCAGTCCACCAAGTGAGCGTGCGGGGACGCGGCGCGGCTGGCCTGTGGCTGGCCACGGTGCTGCTGGCGAGCGCCCTCGGGGGTGCGTGCGGCGGCGGCACCAACGCGCGTCACCCCAACGGGCGGCAAGACGATCCCGAAGAGGCAGCCGGCGGCGAAGAACCCGTCAGCGAGGACACGCCCGAGGAGCGCCCCGCCGTGGAGGGCGCGCTCGAGCTCACGCTGGCCCAGCCCGACGGCGCGCTCATGTTCGTGGGCGAGATGCGTGGGCGCCCCGTGCTGCTCTTCTTCTTTGCCACCTACGACGTGGCCAGCCAGGCCAACGTCATGCCGCTGAGCGCCTTTGCCGAGGCACACCCCGAGGTGCGCGTGGTGGCGGTGGCCGTGCAGCCCGACGCGCGCCAGTTCGTGGGTGCCTGGGTGACCGCGCTCAGCCCGCCGTTCGAGGCCGCGTTCGACCCCGACGACGCCATCAGCCAGGGCACCACCGCGCTCGGCCAGCTGGGGGTGCCCACCTTCGTGCTGCTGGATGCCGACGGCGTGCCGCGCGCCGCCCTGGCAGGCGTCCAGACGCAGGCCACCATCGAAGAGATGCTGACCCGGCTGCCGTGAGCTGGCGGCGGTGTTAAGGGGGACTTTCACCTCCTGGGCCAGGCTTGGGCGAGGCATAAAGTCCCCTAGCGGGGACTAGATGGCTGACAGCAGGGTATGCCCTACCAAGGGTACTCAGACACTGCGTCCGGCCATCCTTGGTCGAACGCACCCCATTGTCGACCACCCAGCCTGCCCGAAGGGCGGACTGAATGTGTCCAAGTACCCTTGGTAGAACAGCACCGACTCGCGGCCATCTAGTCCGACCCGCAGGGGCGGACTTTCAGGTCGCCCAGGCCTGGTTTGCTGCCCTCGGCTTCAGCCGGGGTGCCCCTCAACGGCCCATCGTCAACTTGTCAACACCACTGCGCCCAGCCACTACAGCCCGATGCCCAGCTGCGCGCGCGACACCCCCGCGCTGGTGATGACGCCACGCTGCGTGCTGGCCTCTTCCGGGTCGCGGAACGTGATGCCGTGCCGCCCGAAGTCGCGCTGCAGGTCGTCGTACGACGTGCGGATCTTGTCCACCGTGTTGCGGTAGGCCACGTCCTCCACCTCGCGCCGGTAGAAGTACTTCATGGGCGAGCCACCCAGGATGCGCATCTCGTCGCCGTAGGGGCGGAACAGGTAGAAGCTGACCTCGGGGTGCATCTCGCGGATGGACCGCACGGCCTTGTCGAAGCGCCCGTTGATGAGCGCCTTGAGCCCCTGCATGGTGGAGTAGACGCCGCCGCGGGAGTGCACGTGACCGGCCGTGTCCGAGAACACCGGCACCAGCGGGTCGATCAGGATGACCATGGTGGCGCCCTGCCGCACGGCCACGCGCATGTTGGTGGTGCGCGTGAAGGCGCCGTCGATGTAGTAGCGCCCGTCGATGCGCTCCGGCGCGTAGAACGGCACGAGCGCGGCCGAGGCCCGCACGGCCTTGTGCACGGGCACGTGGCGGAAGCCCTCTTCGCCGAACACCACCGCCTGCGAGGTGTCCTGGTCCGTGGCCCCCACGAACAGCGGCCGGCGCAGGTCATCGAAGTGGTTGCGCATGCCCGGGCGCGTGAGGTGCCGCTCCAGGTAGTCGCGCAGCTTGTCGCCCGCGAAGATGCCCCCGGGCACGGCGCGGAACACCGACGAGAGCGCGCCACGCGGGCCCTCACCGCCGCGCACCAGCTCGGAGGCGGCCCTGGCCACGCGAGGCCCCAGCTCCTTCAAGTTGGGATCGAAGATGTCGGAGCGGCGAATCGGGTCGACACGGGCCCGCCCCCCGGCCAGGCCGCGGCCAATCTCGTCGGGGCCCACGCCGTTGGCCAACATGCAGCCGATGAGCGCGCCGGCGCTGATGCCGCAGAAGAGGTCGAAGTCCACGATGGCGCGGTCCACCAGGAACGACTCGAGCGCGCGCAGCACGCCAATCTCGTAGAACAGGCCCTCCACGCCCCCGCCCGCCAGGCAGATGGCCACCTTGCCGGCGCGCAGGCGCTCGGTCTGCAGCGCGATCTGCGCCTCGAGCGCGTCCAGGTTGGGCCGGTCCAGCACCGCGCGCAGGCGATACGTGCCGAAGTGGAATGCGGCGTCGGCCCCGCCCCGCCCCACGATGCCGATGACCCGGTCGCGCTGCACCGCTGCGTGCAGCTCATCGTCCGGGAAGAGGCGCGCCAAGAGCTGCCCCGCGCGGGTGAGCGCGAAGGGCCCCTGCTGGCTGGGGCTGTCCACGTCGCCCGTGAGCGGCTGCTCGCGCGTGTCGATGACCAGCGCGTCCACGGACTGCTCGGCCAGCACCCGCATGGCCACACCCGGGTCGCTCACCGTGTAGAAGCGCAGCGTGCCGCCGGGCCGCTGGTAGATGAAGGCGCCATCCCCCGCGCGCCGGGCCCCCTCGCGCATCAGCAGGAGGTCCTGAGCCCGCGCGTCATCGAGCGGCGCGCCCACGTACAGAACGGTGTGCATCGGGGGGGTGTAGGGTCGAAGGGTGCCGGTGCGCAACCCAGGCCCCTCCCTGGGCATGCGGCCACTTCACGTGGGCGTGGGCGTTGACGGCGACGGCGACGGCGACGGCTATCGACTCATCACAAGTTCGTCGGGGCAGTCCGAGGCCGAGTGGATTCTGCAGGTTCCGTTCTGGGCCTTATTTCAAGCCACTTTTGGCGCCCCGGCTTGAAAAGCCGGGGCAGCGGGTCCTGGGCCTCGCTCCGGGGACAAGTCCTCCCTCCGAGGGAGGACTCAGCTTGGGTGGACTAGAGGAGCTCGAGGTGGCTGGCTGTGGAGGGTTTGGGGCCCGTCGAGGCCTCGAAGGCCTCATGGTTGGTCGTGACTTGCCAAACCCACCCGCCTTGGAACGACTAATCGATGAGTAAGCAGCTCGGATCTCGCCCAGCAGATGATCTCGAGGCTCAACACTTTACCCGCTTCCGAGGCTGAGTCCTCCCTTGGAGGGAGGACTTGTCCCCGAAGCCAGGCGAAGGTCCCGCTGCCCCGGCTTTCAAGCCGGGGCGCCCAAGTGCCTTGATACAAGCCGCTTCCGGCCCAGCGAGAGTCGGCCAGGGTCCTTGGGACGGCTCCGGTGACCATGGGTTCGCTCAGGAGGAGACGTACTTGTCCACGCTCAGCGCCCAGCGGATTTCATCAATGATGTCCGAGATCTCGCCGGTGTCCTTCTCGTACGTGACCTCGTGCCAGACATCGAGGACGCGCGAGTCGTCGACCGGGTCCAGCACCTTCACGGTCTTGGCGTCCGCCTCCGCGTAGCCGCGGGCTCCGGCGCTCTCGCCCACCATGCTGCGGACGCGGTCGAACAGCTGCTCGGCCATCTCGTTGGGGAAGTCCGAGCGCTGCGTGCGGGCCGTGAACGACACGCGCGCGTGGTCTCGGAGCCGAAGCCGAACGCCCGAGTCCATGATGTGGAACCGCACGCGCTCAGCGATGTGAATCTCTTGGTCTTCGGTGCGGTACACCTCCACACCGGCTTGGTGGAGGGCGGACTGCACGGTGCTTAGATCGGCGAGGCGGGACACGCTTTCCTCTCGGACTTTCGGAACGCTGGTCAAACCTTACGTAGGATAGCCTCCCCGTGCTGAAGACTGCAACGACGAAGAACAGAACTCAGGGCGCGAGGCGGCGCATGGACCAGCCGGCAGCGGTGCGCGTGTACTCGAAGCGGTCGTGCAGGCGGTCGGCGTCGGCGAACCAGAGCTCGATGGTGCTCGGGACCAGGCGGTAGCCGCCCCAGCGCGGGGGGCGCGGCACGGGGCCTGCGGCGAAGCGCTCGTCGGCCTCTTGCACGCGGGCCGCGAGGGCTGCGCGGTCGGGGATCTCCTGGCTCTGCGGAGAGGCCCAGGCGCCCACCTGGCTGCCGCGCGGGCGGCTGGCGAAGTAGGCGTCGCTGACGGCGTCGGGGGCCTCCGTGACGCGGCCCTCCACGCGCACCTGCACGCCCGTCGAGGACCAGTGGTAGGCCAGCGCCGCCACGCCACGGGCCAGCTCGCGGCCCTTGCGGCTGTCGCGGTGCGTGTAGAACACGAAGCCCTGCTCGCTCACGTCGCGCACCAGCACGAAGCGCACGGACGGCACGCCGGCGTCACTGGCGGTGGCCAGGGCCGCGCGGTCGGGCTCGAAGCTCTCGCTCTGCGCGGCCTCGCGGTGGAGCCTCACGAACCAGGCGATCGGGTCGGCCTCGGGGTGCATCGCCGGGTTATGACCTCCGGGCGCTTGGCACGCCATGCCAGGTCACCCCCATGAAGGGAAAGCTACACTGGTGTCGGACAAAGCTAGCTTTGCGGGGGCGCGCTCGTGATACCGTCTCGCCTCCATGACTGGAAGCGCCGAGGAGCTCATCGCCCGCCTGCGGGCCAACCCCGAGGACCCTGCTGCGTTCGCCGAGCTCCGCGCGCACTATCACCGCATTGGTGATCACGCGTCGCTCGCGAACTTGTTGGTGGGGTGGGCCGGGCGCACCCAAGACCACGGCTCGGCGGCCACCGCCTTCGTGCAAGCGGCCGATCTCATCGCGCGCTACGTGAACGACATCCCGCGCGCGATCGCGGTGTACGAGCAGGCGCTCGAGCGGCAGCCCACGCACGCCGACGCCACCGCGCGGCTCGAGAAGCTGTTTCAGCACACGGGCGAAGCGCGCCGGCTCATCGACCTGTACGAGCGGCGCATCAAGGCCCTCACGCGCTTGCAGGGTGAGCCGCGCGTCATCGCCGAGCTGCACGAGAAGGTGGCGGGCATCTGGCTCGAGCACTTCCAGCGCGCCGACAAGGGCGTGGCCAGCTACCGCGCCGCGTTCGAGCTGGACCCCACGCGCGTGTCGGCCATCTACGCCGCGCGCGAGATCTACCGCGAGGCCGGCAACCTGAAGGCCGCCATTCCGCTCTACCAGCTGGAGGCCAACGCCGAGCCCGACGCCGCGCGCCGCGTGGGCCTGCTGCGCGAGCTGGCCAGCATTCGCCGCGAGCACGCGCACGATCTCGCGGGCGCCATCACGTCGCTGCAAGAAGCCCTGCGCATTGTGCCCGATGACGCGAGCGTGCTGCACGAGCTGGCCACGCTGCGCCTCGAGCACGCCGCGGCGGGTGGACCAGACGCCGACGCCGAGCGCCGTGAGGCCGCCGACCTGCTCTTCCAGCTGGCCCAGCTGTTGGGCGGCGAGCACGCGCTGGCCTATGCCTGCGCTTCGCTAGACGCCGCGCCGGACTTCGAGCCCGCGCTCGACTACCTGGAGCGCCTGGCCGCCGAGCACAACCGGGGCGACCTGCTGCCCGCGCGCTGGGTGGGCTTCGTGGCCACCGCCGAAGACGGGCCGGGCGCGCGCCGCCGCCGCCACGACCTGGCCACCGCCTACGTGGAGGCGGGCCAGCCCAAGGACGCCATCAACTGCCTCGAGCCGCTGCTCACGCTGGGTGACGTGGACGCCGCGCAAGCGCTGGTGCGCCTGTACCGCGACGCGGGCCGCGATGACGACGCCGAGCGCGCGCTGTCCATCTCCATGGCCGCGCTGCCCATGGACGAGCGCCTCCCGCGCATGCAAGAGCGCGTGAAGAAGTTCCACGCGGCGGGCAACCTCGAGCGCGCCGAGATCACGGCCACCGAGCTGCTGGCGCTGGACCCCAGCAACGCCGTGGCCATCGAGATGCTGGTGCAGATTCGGCGCGGCGCGGGCGACCTGTCCGGCGCGCGTGACCTGCTGCACTCGGGCGCCAGCAACCCCGGCGTGGAGACGCCGCGGCGCGTGGAGCTGCTGCACCAGGTGGCGCAGCTGTGCGAGGCCGAGCTGGGTGACGTGGACGGCGCCGTGGGTGCCTGGCGCGCCATCGCCGCGCTGGCCCGCAAGAGACGCAGCCGCGCGTGGAGCTGCTGCGCCTCTTGGAGAAGGCCGGGCGCTGGGACGACCTGGTGGAGCTGCTGGAGCGGCAGCTGGGCCACATGACCGACGACAAGGCGCAGGCGGCCCTGCTGCGGCGCATCGCGCGCGTGCACCGCGACATGCGGCACGACGACGAGGCCAGCATCGTGGCGCTGAACGCGCTGCGCGGCATTCGCCCCAACGACGCCGCCGTGCGGTCCGAGCTGATTGACCTGATGACCGCGCGCGAGGCGTGGCAGAGCCTCTTGCCGCTGCTCAAGCAGCGCGGGCAAGACGAGGGCGAGACGCACGACGCGCGCGTGAGCGCGTGGGCCACGCTGGCGCAGATCTGCGAGACGCGCCTGAATCAAGACGAAGACGCGCACTACGCCGCCAGCCAGTGGGCCGCGCTGGCACCCACCGAGCCGCTTGCGCTCGACGTGATGGAGCGCGTGAACACGCGCCTCGACCGGCACGACCGGCAGGTGGAGACGCTGCTGCGCCGCGTGGACCTGGCCACCGATGACGCCACGCGCGGGGCCCTGCTGCGGCGCGTGGCCGACCTGTGCGCCGTGCGCCTGGGCGACGAAGCGCAGGCCATCACGCACCTGGAGCACGCGCTGCGGCTCGACCCGCAGGACGCCGCCGCCATGGACGCCATCGCGCCGCTGTACACGCGCGCGGGCCGCTCCGAGCAGTGGGTGGCGCTCATGCAGGACAAGCTGCGCCTCGAGACCGACCCGGCTCGCCAGGCGGAGCTGCGCCGCGTGATCGCGCGCATGCTCACCACCCTGCCCGGCCGCGAGGCCGACGCGCTGAACGCTTGGCGCAAGGTGCGCGACGACGCCGGTGGCGACGCCGAGACGCTGGAAGCGCTGCGCTCGCTGCTGGGCGAAGGCAACGAGGCCGAGCTGGCCGACGTGCTGGGCGCGCTGGCCGCCACGGCCGACGGCGAGAGCGAAGACGACCTGATTGGCCTGCGCATGCTGTACGTGCAGCAGGCTGGCCTGCTGGACAAGCTGGGGCGCGAGAAGGAGGCCGCCGCGGCCCTGCGCGCGGCGCTGGACGCCGACCCGGAGCACATGCCCAGCGTGCGGCGCCTGGTGGCCATCTGCGAGGCCGCGGAGGACCACCCGGGCCTGGTGGACGCGCTCGAGCGCCAGATGGCCATCACCGAGGACGCCGACCTGCAGGTGCCCATCGCCGAGCGCATCATCAAGCTGTCGCGCGAGACGCTGGCCACGCCCGAGCGCGCCGTGCCGGCGTACACCGCGTGGATCACCGCTGAGCCCACGGCCCTGCCGCCGCTGGTGGGCCTGGCCGAGGTGTATGGCCTGACGGGCCAGCCCGAGTACCAGCGCGACGTGCTGGACCGCTTGGTGGCCGTGTCGCACGGCACCGACGTGAAGCTGTCCTACCGCTACGCGCGTGAGGTGGCGAAGGTGTGCCACGAGAAGCTGGACGACGCCGAGGGCGCCTACCAGCGCTTGCTGCCGGGCACGCTGGCGGGCGACGAGCAGAGCGAGCAGGCCCTGCACGCGCTGGCGCTGGCCACCGGGCGCGCGGCCACGCTGGGTGACCTGTACGCCGGCATGGCGCACCAACAGGGCGGCGGCGCGGGCTCGAAGGCGCGCTGGCTGCTGGCGCGCGACGTGTACGCCGAGCACGCCAAGGACGGGCCGAAGGCGCTGGACGCGCTGCTGCGCGCGTTTGCGCTCGACCTGGACGACGCGGCGCTGCTGGACGAAGTGGACGCCATGGTGGTGGCGCAAGAGGCGTACCCGCGGCTCGAGCAGGTGTACGAGACGCTGCTGCGGCGCGCCGAGACGCCCACCGCGAAGGTGGCCCTGCTGCTGCGCCACGCGGGCATCTTGGAGAGCAAGGCCGCGGCCCCGGGCGACGCACTCGACCGCGTGCTGCGCGCCATCAGCCTGACGCCCACGGACGAGGCCCTGTTCGAGCGGGCCGAGGCGCTGGCCGCCACCACCGGGCGCGCAGCGGACCTGCTGCCGGCGCTGGACAAGCGCGCCAACGCGTTCAGCAACCCGGCCGACGCGGTGCCCGCCGTGCTGCGGGCCGCGCGCTACGCCGCCACCCAGGTGGGCGACGCCGAGGCCGCCATGCGCTACGTGCGCAAGGCCACGTCGCTGGCGCACGGCAACGCCGATGCGCTGGGCGAGATTGAGACCCTGGTGCGCGGCATGGACGAGGCGGCCGGCGGCGACACGCTGCGGCGCGCGCTGATTGCCACCTACCGCGAGACCGCCGAGTTTGCGGGGCCGAAGGGCGTGCCCGCGCTGCTGCGCGCCGCCGACCTGCTGAAGCAGCTGGGCAACGCCGCCGAGGCGCGCGCCACCGTGGAGCAGGCCGTGCGCAACGCGCCGCTGGACGACGGCGCCTACCGCGCGCTGGCCGCGCTGTCCGAGGGTGACGAGGGCGCGAAGCAGCTGGACCGGCTGCTGTCGGACCTGATTGACGACGCGCTGGACGCCACCGTGGCGGGCACGCTCTACCGCCGCCGCGGCGAGCTGTTGGTGGCGCGCGGGCAGCACAGCGAAGCGGCCGACGTGTTCCAGCAGCTGCTCACGCTGGACAGCCACAACGTGGCCGCGCGCGAGGCGCTGCTCACTTCGCTGGAAGCCGCCAACCGCCACCAAGACCTGACCATGGCCATCGAGGGCGACCTGCGGCGCAGCACCGACGCAGCGCACAAGCTGGCCCTGCGCAAGCGCCTGGCCGCCATCTGGGAGGGGCCGCTCGACAACCGCTTCGAGGCGCTGGACGTCTGGAAGCAGGTGCTGCGCGAGGCCTCGCGCGATGAAGACGCGCTGGCCGCCGTGGCACGCCTCGAGGCCGCCGGGCGCGCCGTGAGCGAGGGCGACGACGAGGACGACGAGCTGCTGTCCATCCCGCCCTCGCCCAGGCCGCCCTCGGTGGTGCCTGCCGCGCTGGCGCATGACGATGAAGACGGGGACGGGACGGCGACCGAGTCCGATGCGGCGTCCACCGACCGCAAGACCCAGCCGGATGCCGCCGAAGACGCCGCCGAGCTGACCAACCCGTCCATTGCGCTGCCGGATGATGCGCAAGAGCCCGCGGCCGCCAGCGAGCCCGCCCCGGCTGGCGAGAGCCCCCCCCCTGCCCCTGCCCGCCACGCCGTGCGCCCGTCTGCGCCGCCCCCGTGGCGCGGGCGTCTTCGCTGCCGCCCCGCCGCTGCCCCCGCGCGCGTCCTCCGCGCCGCCTCCGCCTCCGCGCGCGTCCTCGGCGCCGCCTCCGCCGCCCCCCCGGGCCGCGTCCGTGCCGCCCCCGGCTCCCCCTGTGGCCGCGCCCCCCGTGGTGCCCCCACGGCCGCCTGCCGCCGCCGCCCCGCCCCCCCCGCGGGCCTCCGTGCCGCCGCCGCCCCTGCCCCCCGTGGCGCGCCCTCCCGGCCGTGCTTCGGCGCCAGGCCTGCCCCCCCTGCCCGGCTTTGCCGCCGCCCCGCCGCCCATGCCCCCGCCGCCCCCGCGGGCGTCCGTGGCCCCGCCCCTGCCGAGCTCACGCTCCATCCCGCCCCCGCCCCTGCCCCCACGGGCTTCGGCGGCGCCGCCCCTGCCCGCCCCGCCCCATGCCGGCGGCCCCCGAGTTCACCGACGAGGTCACCTCCGTGACCCAGCACGACTCCGAGCCCGCGCCCGCTGCCGTGGCCGAGGCCGAAGGCATGATGGACCCGTTCGACACCGGCCGCGTGAGCTTCCCGTCGGACGACGGGATCTTCGTGGGCGGCGACGGGATGACCGAGAGCCAGGTGGCCGCGCTGCCGAAGGGCGACGAGGAGGCGGCCGATGATGGCGACCTGCTCGAGCTGGACGACGAGGAGTTCGAGGACTTGGATGGCGACGACGACGTGCTGGACGTGACGTCGACGGAGTTCGACTTGGCGGACCTGCCGGAGGACGACGGGAAGGCCTGAGCGGTCGGCGCTGGTCCTGCGACGCCTCAGGGTGCGCGGCGGAAGCCCACCGCGCACCAGTAGGGCTCGCCCTCGGAGAAGCGCACGCGCTCGAGCCCGGCGGCCTCCATCATCGAGCGGATCTCGTCGCGCGTGAAGCGCTGCTCGAGCGGCGTGCCGAACCGGTCTCGCGCGTCGGTGCGCATCGTGTAGAACGACAGGTGCCGGTACGCCGAGAGGGGCACGTGATGCACATCAGCGCCCAGCGTCTCGGCGACCGCAGCCCCCCGCGCCAGCGGCCAGTACACGCCTGCTGCGAGCACGTCGCACACCGCGGCCTTGGCCGTGCGAGGAAGCTTCGAGATGCGGTTGCGAAGCAGCTCCGACGCTTTCCAGGTGAGCGCGAACCACTTGGGCCGGTTGTCGAAGCGATAGTAGAGATAGAGCAGCAGGGGAGCACCCGGCTTGAGGGCACGCGCACACGCCTTGATGGCGTCGGGCGTGGACGGTACGTGGTGCAGCACCCCCAGGCTGTACAGGAAGTCGAGCGACCCAGGCTCGAAAGGCAGCTCATCCACGCTCGCCAACGCGAAGTCGCAACCTGGAACGCCCGCCAGCTGCGCCTTGGCCACGGCCAGCGCTTCGGAGCTCGCGTCCACGCACGTCAGGTGACCTACGCGCGGCGCCGCCAGGCGTGCCCAGCGGCCCGTCCCGCAGCCGATGTCCGCGCCCCGGGCATCCTTCGGCAGGTCGTCCCATGGAAACACCGAGAAATAGGCGTTGAAGAGCCGTTGTTGCTCCTCGGCGGGGAGCGCATCTTGCTGAAAGCGCGACCACTCGTCGCCAAAGGAAGCGACCGTGCTGGGGTCGAGGTTGGACATCGGCTCGATGATGGAGGCGCTCCCGACCCCAGGCAAGTTGGGAAGCGTGAGGGCAGCGCGCACAGACGCCTACACTTGCGAGTCGACGACGATTCTGCGACAAGACCTGTCACGTGCTGCCGGTGCTCTACATCTCCTACGATGGAATGCTCGAGCCGCTCGGACAGAGTCAGGTCTTGGCATACCTTGCCGAACTGGCTGACGGCGGGCCGGTCCATCTGATCTCGTTCGAGAAGGCGGCTGACCGCCAGGACGCCGCGCGCATGACTGCCATGCGCCGCCGCCTCACAGCGGCCAACATTCGCTGGTATCCACTCGCCTACCACAAGTCACCATCGGCGCCCGCGACCGCGTTCGACATCGCGATGGGGACGCAGCTCGCCATTCGCATTGCACGACGAGAGCGCGTCGGCATCGTTCACGCACGCTCGTACGTTCCGGCGCTCATGGCGCTCGGGGTGCAGGCCGCTACCCGCGCAAAGTTCTTGTTCGACATGCGCGGGCTGTGGGCCGACGAACGCGTCGACGGCGGCCTCTGGCCTGCGGACGGGCGGCTCTACAGAGTCGCCAAGGCTCTCGAGCGCCGGTTCTTGTTGGGGGCGGACCACGTCGTGACGCTCACCAATGCGTCGGCCACCGAGATCGCGACGTTTCCATACCTGCAGAGCTGCCCCGTCAACATGACCGTCATCCCCACCTGCGCGGACCTCGACCGCTTCAGCCCAGCTACCGAGCACCCCCCCCAGGGGCAGTTCACGCTGGGGTACGTGGGGTCGGTCGGCACCTGGTACCTCTTCGACGAGGTCATCGCGTTCTACCGGGCCATAGAACAGCGCCGCCCAGACGCGCGCATGCTCATCGTGAACCGCAACGAGCACGAGTACATCACCGGCGCCCTCGCGGCGGCGGGCATCCGGCGCGACCAATATGAGCTGGTGGCGGCGGAACACCGAGACGTCCCGGCGTTGATCCGGCGCATGACGGTGGGCGCCGCCATCATCAAGCCTGCGTACTCCAAGATCGCCAGCGCGCCCACCAAGCTCGCCGAGTATCTGGGCTGCGGAGTCCCTTGCGTGGGGAACACGCGGGTCGGC